>NZ_DCBW01000014.1:48497-68449 GCF_002313585.1 Microbacterium sp. UBA1097
ACCGGCGACATACGTCGGCTCGGGCTCGGTCACGAGCCCACTCTCGAAGGTGCCACGGTGCTGAGCCCAGATCAGCAGCGTGTTCCTGAACGACCTCGATCGAAAGCGAGCGGCGAACCCCATCGCTTGCCGCCAGTCATCCCCGGAGACCAGCTGCTCAACAGCTGTCGCGAGGCGCGCGTGGATCTCATCAAGTTTCACCTCTTGGGTCGATCTGTCTTGCTCCGAGGCCATGGCTGCTCCTTTCGCGTACCTCGCCCGAGCCAGGCGAGGTATCGATGAGCAGGTACGCCAGGGAGTTCCCGCAGAGCGCGCCAATCCCCGGGGGTCTTCCAGGTGCCGAGAGGTCGTCCCTTCAGTGCCGTCAAGCGGTGTTACGACAGCGGCGACGTGTGTCGCTATGCGTCGCCGCGGCTCTGGTCGCGACGTGGCGGTGAGGCCGGTCGCGACACGGTAGTTGCGGGCGAGCTTGTCAGAGCACATCGCGATGCCCCGCCACTGCTTGAGCCAGTTGAAGCAGCGTTCGGCGAAGTTGCGGGCCCTTGTCGCGCTCCGTCTGCTGGTCGCCGAAGCCGATCGAGTGTCCTGGCTTCTTGCGTCGGTGCGTGATCTGGTTGTACCGCCCGTGGGGGAGCGTTCGCGCTGATCGCGGGATGCGCGTGCGGTATCTAGTCACCCCACTGCGCGCCGATCTACAGAGTTCGGATGAAGAGACCCCGAAGCCGCACAGCTTCGGGGTCTCTTCATCGCTGTCGGGAACGATGTGGAGTCACGCGCAGGTCCACCCTGACGCTGTCCCGTACCCGTAGTAGGTAAGGTCCAGGTACGCGCACACTGTGTCGCTGGGGTCGTTGAGCTGAATGACCCGCGTCCACACGACCGAGGCGTTTGTCTCGTCTGCACCGGCCGAGTTCTGCCATCCGACCTGTGAGTGGATGCTCAGCGCGACTGTTTGAGCTGAACCGACTGCGCTCTGGAATCGCGCGTAGTTTCCCGGGCAGCCGTTTGAGTACTTGATTTGAAGCAGTCCGACGTATACGCCAGAGTTGCTGTAGACATTGACCTCTTTGACCAGGTCGTTTCCGCTGCAGCTTGCCGGGTCGGCGTACCCTCCCCAGTCCGACGCTGAGGCTGCCGCAGCCGGACCTAGCGTGGCGGTGATCGCGAGGAGGACTCCCGCCAGGATCGCGAATATTCGATGCCGAGTATTGTGCGAGCGGGTGCGGGGCCTTGACCCTCGATCGTGGACACGGTGTCGTTTCGGTTATGCCGCTTCCGCGAGGGTAGCTGACGCGGTCGCCGCGTAGGCGGCTTCGTAGGCGTTCGGGCTCACGTGGCCAATCGCGGAGTGACGCCGACGGGTGTTGTAACGGTTGGCCCACCGGAACACAGCCCGGTAGGCGGTGGCCTGGTCGGGGAACGCTGCAGCGCCTTCGAGGAGCTCGCGTTTCAGCGCGGCGTTGACGCTCTCCGCCAGGGAGTTATCGGCACTCGACCCCACCGCACCCATGGACTGCGTCACCTTCAGTCGCTCGCAGAGCTCGGCGTAGGCCTTCGAGGTGTAGACGCTGCCGTGGTCGCTGTGAAAGATCGCGCCGGCCAGTGACCCGCGATCACGGGCCGCGGCGCGCAGCGCATCTTCGACGAGCCCTACGCGCATGTGGTCGGCGACCTGCCAACCGGCGAGCTTGCGGGAGCCGAGGTCGATGCAGGTCGCGAGGTAGAGGTTCGACCCGTCCGCGATCGGCAGGTAGGTGATATCGCCGACGTACCGGCGGCCTGGCTCACCGATGGAAAAGTCCCTCCCGATGAGGTCGGGGAAGCGCCTCCCGGACTGGTCCGGGATCGTCGTCTTCACCCGTCGGCGCAGCCGGATCCCGGCGAGGTCGTTCTCGCGCATCACGCGGGCGACCCGCTTGTGATTCACCCGCTCGGCGGCCGGGACGCCGTCGTTGAGGTCGGCGGTGATGCGCGGTGCCCCATAGGCGCGATCGCCACCCTGATCGGGGTCCTGCAGGACACGAATCCGCGCCGCCAGCGCCGCATCGTCCGCCGCTCGCGCAGCCCGTCCCGGGGCCGCCGCGAGCCAGGCGTAGAACGACGACCTGGCGATCTCGATGACCTCGCACAACCGCTTCACGCCGTAGGCGTCCTTGTGGTCCTCGACGAACTGGAAGCGGTTCACCAGTTCGTCTCCCCGGCGAAATACTTCGCCGCCTGGCGGAGGATGTCCCGCTCCGTCTCCAGCTTGCGTTTCTCGGCTTCCGCGGCCGCGAGCTCGGCCTCGAGGCGGACGATCCGCGCCGCCTGCGACTCCGACCGCCCCGACGCCGGCACCGACGTCGATGCGGTCGTCGCACCGGTGCCGAGCTTCTCAACCCACTCCCGCAGCGCACCCCGGGAGATCCCCAGATCCGCTGCGATCGCTTTCAACGTCGCACCGGGCGTGGACTCATACAAATCCACCGCCCGCTGACGGAAATCGTCCGTGTAGTTCTTCCTAGCCATCCCTTGGATTCTCGCTTCCCCAGCGCCGTGCTGGAATCAGCGTGTCCAAGATCAGGGGTCAGGGGCCGCGGTCAACTCGGAAATGAACTGTGCTCATTGCGTACTCCCTCATGGTCTTTCGTCCTGGACGTGGTGGGTTAGCCCTGAGGCCCTGACGGTGCGTACGCGTCGATGAACGTCTGGATGCCGCGTGCGTATCGATCGACATCGGCCTTGATCTGCGACAGCTTGGGGGCGTTGTTGTCGATGAGCACTACTTGGCTGTCCCATTGGGTCTTGTAGAAGATCTCGTCGTACCGGCTGGACGCCGCGCACTCCGCGTCCTGGGTCGCGAGCTTGATCTCGTCCGGTGTCGCTCCCGCCGCACGTTGAGCTTCGCTCCCGTCGAGACCGAAGGTCGCTTTCATCTGGTCTGTCGGCATCATCTCGGGTGTCGCAGGGGCATCGATCCCCGCTTCCTGGAGGCAGGAGTTCCACCTTTTGGCAGCGTCTGACAGGGCGGGACTCGAGAGCGCGATCTGCTTGGATTCGGCGATCAATCCATACACGTACATCTGGTCGTCCATGTTCGGCATGGGGTTCTCCGCTCGGACTGCATCGAGGCACGTGTCGAACACGGCGTTGAACGCGTCGTCGGCATTGAAGCTGTTCACGTACACGCCGAACTCGTCCCAGGCCTGGATGCTCGGTGACGTGGTGATCGGTCGGTGGTATCCCGATCGCGCAGCAAGCTCGGCGTTGAACAGAGTGCGACCTGCATCATTCATCCACTCGAATCGTTCCTCGGTGAGGTCCTGCCACGGGACGGGCCAGGCGTATCCGGCCTCTTCCAGGCATGGCTGTACCGCGAGTTGCTCGCCATAGGCAACTGCGTGGGGATCCGCGATCAAGTAGCTGTCCAATGGTAGAGCCCACCGGGACTGGTCCTGCTCGACATCGATCTCCACCGTCGCAACGTCGCCCGAAGTTGTCGTGGTCGCCGCAGCGGCTGTCGCAGCGGCAGACGCCACGACAGCGGAGATCAGTAGCAGCCCGGCAATGGAGCCCGCGACTGTGGCTTGGGTTCTTGAAGTTCTCATCGTCCTTGTCCCGTCTTTCACCGTGCGTCAGCAGACACCGTCGAGGCAGCTCTCGTAGTAGCCGGATTCGAGGTTGTCGTTGTAGGGCCAGCCGAAGTTGACCGCGACATCGATATACGCTCTTGCCCAATCTCCGGTCCGGTACGTTCCCGTGAAGAAGTAGGTCCACTCATAGTTGCCGTCGTTGTACGCAGACGACACGGTGTTGGCAAGCGACGTGATCGTGCTCGGATAGGTGTACGCGGAAAAGTCCGGAATGTAGTAGAAGTAGTTCCGATACCGGCCGGCGTACCCCAGCGTCTCCCAGTTCGCGTCCCGCCACAGACAGGTCGAGCCGTTCGGGCAGATCGCCTCCGCCTCCCCAGGCGTTTGAGCGTCCGCGCGAAGGGGGACCAGAATCGACAGTGCGACTGCTGCGCACGCGAGGATCGAGACGCGCAAGCGCGACCTCGAACGAGACGAGGGGATCAGATCGCTCGCTGACTCAGTGACCGCTTCCATCTTGACCTCCAACTGCTCACGA
Organism: Microbacterium sp. UBA1097; assembly: GCF_002313585.1. Lineage (NCBI taxonomy): Bacteria > Bacillati > Actinomycetota > Actinomycetes > Micrococcales > Microbacteriaceae > Microbacterium > Microbacterium sp. UBA1097. The sequence goes on from NZ_DCBW01000014.1 coordinate 52,608, forward strand.
GATGACCGTTCAACTGCTCACGAGATGATCGTTCGAGGGATACGTTTGGTGGGAAGCGGATACCTTACAGGGAGTCCGACGGCCGCCCTGAGTGTCCGCGGTCATGTGTGGTGTCAGCGCTGCCGCGCGTCTTGTAAGGAGATCTCCGCCGTGCGGTGGAGTTGAGGCCGAGACCGTGCTCGTACCCTGGGGCGTATGGACGACATCTGGGGCTGGGGCGCGATTGTTGTCGTGCTGCTCGTCCCGATCGTCTTCGGAGCGGTGGGGATCGCTGCTCGCCGACGGCACCGTGCGGGTGACACGACGGCTCCTTCATCCGCTGGTCTCCTCGGCTTCGATGAGCTCTTTCACCCTTCTGCTCACAACGCTCGAGTCACCTGGGAGGCCGAGCAGCAGATCCCGGCCCCGGCTCCGACACCTGGTAAGGGGCCCGGCGTCATCGACGGTAGCGGCCGGATCGTGATCGAGGTCTCGGAGTGAGCGCGTCATGCTGAGAATCCGGCAACGGGTCGACGCTGACATATCGACGGTCGTCGGGTGGATCGCAGATGCGGATGCGCTGAACATGTTCACCGGGCCCAGGCTGGTGTGGCCATTGACGATTGATCAGCTGGCGGCCATGACCGCTACGGATGCCGTCAGTGCGTGGGTGATGATCGACGACAGGGCGGACGTGATCGGACACTTTGACCTTGCTCTGGACGAGGGCACGGCCCGAATCGGCAGGGTGATCGTCGATCCGTCCAGGCGGGGTCGCGGCTACGGTAGCGCGCTTGTCCGCCTGGCGATCGAGGAGGCTCGGGCGCTTGGCGCACGAGCTCTGACGCTGAATGTCGTTGCGGACAATGCGCCGGCTATCGCAACATACGAACGGGCCGGCTTCCAGCAGTTGCCGATGAGCGACCGGCCAGACGTCCGAACGATGGCTCTCACGCTCTGACTCCCGACTCGCCCTACGGAATCGGGCGTTGACCGGTCTGCGAAGCTCGCTGCGCCGTAGCGTCGTCCCCGTGTTGACCGCCGACGGTGTGATCCCTCCGCTGCCGAGACGCATCCCGGTCGCGGGGGTAACTGACCGCTCGCTGTTCCGCCGCGCCAAACGCGATGCAGGGGCACGCCCCGTAGCTGCCTGTGCTCGGTGCTCTGCTCGTCCACCGGTGCAATATCCGTAGCGGACATCATCCGGCGAGGCGATCTAGACTCCCTTGGATGAGGAGGAGAGGACTGGCAGTCATTGCGTGCGTCGCGGGGATCGCTTCGCTTTCGGTGGCGTGCACGGCATCCCCGCCAGCATCGGAGCTTCTGACCGCGGGGCCGAGCCCGTCGGCCACCTCAGCGCCGTCTCCCACGACCGTGCCCACGATGGATCCTGGGTCGGTGGCTGATCCCGGCCCGTGCGAAGGAGCTGTTCCCGCATACCCCCTTGCGGACCAGACCGAGGTCGAACAACTCGGTGGGGCGTCCCTGGCGGTCCCCGTGGACCGAGGCCCGATGCCCCACGCGGCAGGCGAAGCGATCTTGGACGATCAAGGTGTCCCGGTTGCCTACAGGGTCGCACCCAACGACGTCATCTCGACGATCGGCGCCCGGTTCTGCGTCGGCGAACAGTGGCTCCACTGGGTCAACTACGTCCGCCGTGACGGCGATGCGCTCTACGCCGGAGACGTACTCAATCTCGACGCGCACACGATCCTCAGCGTCGGGGACCAGAACGGCGTCGTTCACGACAATGCGCTACCCGAAGGTTTCGTCATCCCACCGCAGCGCTAGGGAACGCTGATACCCCGCACTCAGGAGCGTTGACCGGTTCTGAGTGCGGGGTATCGGTGTCCTAGAGGTCGCGAGCTTGATGCGTAGTGGCAGCGCCTGGATTGCGTTCGAGTCCGGCTGAGACGGGCGTTACGTGGTGAGGTACACCCTCTTGCCTGTGAGTTCTTGCCCCCACGTGATGGTGGAGTACTTCGGGCTGTACGCCTCAGCGCAGACGGTGGAGCCGGAGTACAGCCAGCACGGCCTCGCGTAGTAGCCACTGGTGTAGAAGCTTCCGCGGTTCGGCCACGTTCCGGTCGCGCCGCTCCCATCGAACCCGTACCAGATGTGGGGTGACAGCCAGCCGTGCCAGCATGCGTGCCCCGTGTTGCAGATGCTGTAGACGCTGTTCGGTTGAATCAGCACCGGCGTTAATTCGACACTCTCGAAGGCGCCGGTCGCCGGATCGATGGTGATCGTCACCGGGTCATCGGATTCGAGCAGGGCGATCTCGTCGCTGCTGAGTTCGGAGAACTCTGCAGGCGTGTCCCCTTCGTCGTCTGCGTATGCCGGCGCGCTACCGAAGACGGCACCAACGAGCGCGAGCAATCCGATCGTCGCTCCCGCCAGTCGGGTATGTCTCGTGGTCGTCATAGCTCTCCCTTTCTTTCCGGTTCGCCCCGTCGCGGCCTGGACTGCGGGGCGGTGACCAATAGTCGCGCTGGTCGCTGTCGCGCTGAGGTGCAGCGCGTTGCTCAGTAGTGTTTGCGAAGTCGGGGAATCCTTACTTCTGGTCTGAATCCGGTCGCGCGGCCCTCGACATGTGATCTACTATCGTTATTCGATATATCGTTTTGCGATAGTTGGAGGGCAACATGCCGATCGCTTTTCGCTGGGCCGTGCGGGTCTTGCTGGTCCTGCTGTTTCTCTTCTCGTTGCTTGTCGAGGGGTATTTCGTGCCGCGCCTAGGGCTTGATGTCGTTCACGTCTTCCCCGAAGCGTGGGATCTGTTCGTTCCGGCGCTGGTGTGGTCGATCCTGTTCATCGGCTGCGGGCAGGCGATTCTGGTAGTCGTCTGGCGTTTGGTATCTCTGGTCGCGCGGGAGCGGATCTTCTCGTCGGCCGCCGTGCCGTGGGTTCGTGCGTTGATCGTGGTCGCTGTCATCGCGCTCGTGCTGCTGGTCGCAGCCTTTGTCGCACTCAGCGTGAGGGAGTACACACCGCCGCTGGCGATGTATGGCTTGATCGGACTGTTCTTGCTGTGCTTGACGTTCGCGCTGGTCGTGTGGACGATGCTCGGGCTGTTGCGACGGTCGACCCGTTTCCACGACGAGTTGGAGGAAGTGATCTAGTGCCGATCGACGTTCATCTCGATGAGCAGCTCAGGAGGTCCGAGCTCACGGTCGCCGAGCTCGCCGCGGCGATCGGCATCACACCCGCCAACGTGTTCGTCCTCAAGAACGGCCGCGCCAAGGCGGTGCGCTTCACCACGCTCGCCGCGATTTGCGAGGTGCTCGCATGCCAACCCGCAGACATACTGACGTATCGTGCCGACGACGACGGGACAGCCTCGCCCGGGGTTCTCAGCGAATAGTCAGGCGCGTGGGCACGGGGCGGCGTCTCGCACCAATGGAGAGACCCGACCCGCGCGCCGCAAGACGACCAGACCTGCGTGATTCTCACAGGATCTGCGGGTTGATGCGCGTCGTCCAGATGTACATGATCGTCTGCGGGTCATCGAATCCGAGTGAGTCCGTGGCATACGAAACGACGTCAGGCCCCGATGACCAGTAGGAGCCGTTGCTGCTCGCAGAGGAACACCTCTTGTCAGCGATTCCGACGCCGGAGCGCTGGAATTGGATGCATACCTGGATGATTCGCTGACCGCTATAGACATTCGCAGCAGCCTTCGCGTGTCCCTCGTACCACACCCACGCGGTCTCGGTCGAATACGCATAGCTCGAGCCCCAGTACACCATCGGCGTAACCATTCCCGGTGGTGGCGTCGATGGCCATTCGACACCGACAGTCCCACCGGAGCCCGGCTCGGGGAGCACGACCCACTCCTCGGTGACCTCGACGCCGTCCTCCGGCCCGAATGTACGGCCATCGATGAAGACCGTGCCGGAGTCGTCCTGGTTGTTGTCGGTTCCGGTACCGGTGTCACCGTTCGCAAAAGCCGGCGCGCCGCCCAGAAGAGTACCCGCGAGTGCGAGCAGTCCGATCGTCGTCTTCACCAGTCGGGCTTGTCTCATAGTCCTCATGGGTCTCCCTCTCTGCCCTGGTTCGCTCCGCCATTGCACAGGGTTCGGCACGATCATCGGCAGCAGTATCGCCGTGCTCGCGGGCCCCGATCTGACGCGTGTGCTGAGTAGTGTTTGCGGGAGCAGGGAATCCTTACGTGCGGCGCGGCGGACGACTGCTGGGGGTGGGCCGCGGTCGCATTCGGGGTCTTCGAGAGCCGGTGTAAGGATTCGACGTTCTCGCCAAACAAGTCATGTGAGTGTGATTGGTCATGAACGCGGGGGAGTAGACGTGGAGCCGGACCCGGAGGACTTCACGACTCTCTACAAACGTAGCTACCGGACGATCCTGCGTTACATCTACCAGCGCGTGAACGACCATGCGCTTGCTGAAGACCTTACTGCGGAGACCTACGCCCGGGCCCTGGAGAAACAAAAAAATGGAGTGACCATTACGGTCGGATGGCTAATTCGCGCGGCTCGCAACCTGATCGGAAACGAGTACCAGCGACGCGACCGTGCCCAGGCTCGCATGCAGCGGATTGTGATCGAAGAACTCACCGCAGCGGCGCGGAACGAGAACGAGGACGACTTGGAGGTGAGAGCGGCGATGGCCCGGCTGCGCCCTGCTGACGCGCTGGTGCTGCAACTCACCTACTGGGACGGCCTGTCAGCATCTGAGGCGGCGACGTTCCTGGATTGCTCCACGGGGGCAGTATGGGTGCGACTCACTCGCGCCCGGGCAAAGATCCGTTCGATGCTCATGGAGGAGTCCCACATGAGCATCTCGCCGAGGTTGGTTGAGGGTGGTGATTTGGATGGATGATCTGAGTCGGCGCCTTCGCAAGGCCAATCCTCATGAGGGACAGCCCCTGCCCGAGCACGCGGTGAAAACGTTGGATGACTTGCTCACCGGACGCCGCACGCCTCAATGGGATCGATCAGCGCGGTCAGTCTCGCCGCGTCGTGTATGGCGGCCACTGGTGCTCGCCGGATCAGGCTTCGCGGCAGCCGTGACCGTCGTCGCCGTGATCGCGCTCGTGATCTTGCGGCCGGTGCCCGCCGTCGCGATCACGCCGGACCGGTTGCCGCTCGAACCGACTTCCTGGACTGTGGAGACACTGCTGGAGGAATCGATGACCGGTGTCCCAGCTCCTGAGGTTGCCGAGTCCCGCCGCGGTGCGGAGTGGGAAGGCTGGTTCGTGCAGCTCGACCTGGACAGCCCCACCGCGACATTCATACAGCCGCAGCGGACGCAGATCGAGTGGAACGACGATCTCTCTGGCACGAGTCGGGTCATCGCCGGAGTCCCCATGTCCGCCGACGGCTCCCCGATTGAACCGGTACCAGCGTCCGCGGAGGCGACAGGCACGATCCTCTACGAGGACAGTTGGGCGCCTGGCGAGCTCGTCACGCCGTTCCCCACCGCGCCACCTGATGACGTCGACGGCATGCGCGCCTACCTCCAAGCCTTCCTGAGGGAACAAGGCGGGACTGACGCTGACGCGCCGTCGGCGGGCGACTACGTCCTCGCGGTCACCTCCCTGATGCAAGTGTGGACGCTCAGCGAAGCGGCACAGCGCGCCGCGATCACAGTTGTCCTCGACGCGGCCGGTGTCACAGTGGCGGGGGAGACGACCGACCGGGCCGGTCGGTCCGGGGTAGTGCTGAACACCGAGCCCACCGACCTTCAGCCCGACTACCGCACCCGACTCATCATTGACCCTGCCTCCTGGCGAATCCTCGCGGCAGAGACCAACACGATCGACGGACTCCCGGACTTCGGGATTCCCGCCGGCGCCGTGACTGACTACACGATATGGAGATGAAATGACCGGTACCCGTTCTCGTCGACTCGCCGTTCTTGCCGCTGTAGGTGCTCTTGCCCTGGCTCTGTTCACGCCTGGTGTCGCGGCGTACGCGGACGATACCAGCGAGCTCCAAGCCCGCGTTGACGCCGTGCTCGCGGAGTTCCCCGGTGGATCCCAGACAGCACCCAACGAGGTCACCTGGGAGGACGGGGCGGTGATACTCACTCTTGCGGCCGACGAGGGTCTGATCACCACGATGGCGGTCGGGTCCTGCGCAACCGGCTACTACTGCGCCTACTCCGGGTACAATCTCTCGGGAAGCAAGCTCAGCTTCTCCGCCTGCAACACGACACAGTCAACGGGCGCTCTCAGCGTCGTCCGATCGCTCGCGAACGCACGCAGCAGCGGCTACGTGCAGGGCAAGAACTCCAGCGGCACCGTCCTCGCCACGGTCAGCGCCGGTGGCTCCCTCGCCTACGCTTCCACCAGCATCACGAAACTGACCTGCGTGAGCTGACGAACCCTCAGCGACACGTCTGCAGGCAACCAGCAGGTGGTGTACGCCTCATTGGGGGAGGGGGCGCGGCAGGTGCCTTACGGCGCGAAGGTCGCGCCTCCTGGCGCGAGCAGCAAGAACCATCCGATGGCCACGACGACCGCGCACCCCGCGGGCACAAGGCCGGCAAGAGCGAGAAAGAACTTCCGACGCTCCGGCTGTCGCCGCGCCTGTATTAGTGCCAGCACGAACGCAACGATGATCAGCGCAGCCGCCACCACCCAGAGGAAGCACGCGATGCCGTAGCCGATACCTGCCTCGGTCGAGTCGTAGCTTGTTGTCTCACGCAGCTCTCCGTTGTACCACGCGAGCCCCGTCATGCCGAGTGAGAGAATCCCGGCGAGGCCCGCAAGACAAGCGAGAACGCCGCTTGCGATAACGCCCGCTGTTCCTGGCGACCCCCCCTCATTTGACGAATCGTTCAGGTCATTGGAGCGACTCATCTCGTTTGGGGACTCGGACGAAGTGGTTCGAGCGGACGACCATGCCCGGGGCCTCGTCGTCATCAGCGCAGTTCTCCGGGGAAAACATGAGTGAGCAGGGTGAGGAGGGAGCTGGAGGGCTCTCCGTCCAGCGGGCATCTTGTCGTTGAGTGCTAGGCCGTGTTGATCAAGTCTGATTTGATCCAGATCAGCGTGGCGGCGAGGCTGACGGCGGCGCGGTAGCTGCGGGCGGTCTTGTCAGAGCGCATCGCGATGCCGCGCCACTGCTTGAGCTTGTTGAAGCAGCGTTCGACGATGTTGCGACCCTTGTAGCGTTCCTGCTGCTGGTCGCCGAAGTCGATTGGTCGGCCAGGCTTCTTCCGCCGGTGCGCGATCTGGTCGTCACGCTCCGGGATCGTCGCCGCGATCCCGCGGTCACGGAGCCAGGCACGGTTTGCCTTCGACGGGTAGCCCTTGTCGGCGAGCACCCGATCGGGACGGGTGCGGGGGCGGCCCTTCCCATCGCGGGGGACGCGGATGTCCTCAAGGACGGCGGTCATCATCGTGGTGTCGTTGATGTTCCCGCCGGTGATCATCATCCCCAGCGGCCGGCCGCGACCGTCGCAGACCAAGTGCAGCTTGGTCGTGAGCCCGCCACGGGAGCGACCGATCCCGTGATCAGGCGGCTCGAACCACGGATTCTTGTGATTCGGAAGAGCCCCCTGTGTCCCGATTCAGGGTCGCGCCGTGCTGATGAACACGCGCGATCGTCGAGTCGATCGAGACGACCCAATCGATCTTCCCTGCGGCGTCGGCCTGCTTCTGCACCTCAGCGAGCAGCTTCTCCCAAGTGCCGTCCTCGGCCCACCGGCTGAACCGCTTGTAGATCGAGTTCCACTTCCCGAACCGCTCCGGCACGTCACGCCACGGCGCACCCGTGCGATACTTCCACGCCATCCCCTCGATAGCCAGCCGATGATCGGTCCACGGCCTCGACCGACCCGACACCGTCGGCATCAACGGCTCCATCACGGACCACACCTCGTCAGAGATCTCCTGTCGCGTCACCGTTCAAGACTGTCCCAGCGGGGAGCGAAAGCTCTTGATCAACACGGCCTAGGCGCAACTCCGCCGAACCCTCGTGTCTCATCGATGCAGGCTAGGCGTAGAGGAAGAGCAAGAGCACCGTGAGCCCGATTGACGACGCGGCAATCGTCGCCCCAGCGCCCAGCCAGAGCCCGGATTGCCGGTTGTGTCGCCTCGATGCTCCGTACGACATGAGGATTGCGAATCCTACGAGGTGCACCGCAACCAGCGGTACGACACCAAAGAAGAGTGCGGTGCCCGTCATAGTTGTCCCCGAGGCGAGGGCCTTGGGCTGTTCGGTGGTCTCCTCTAAACCGACGATCGCGAGCCAGAACCAGGCCCCGGTCGTCACGACGATGCCCATCGCTGCGAGAAGCCAGAAGCCAATCGCGTGGCCGGTCGTCTTCCACCCGGAGAGCACAGGCTCCCCCACGCGGTCGAGACTGGCAGCGGTGGTCATGTGCCGATGATACGTGTGTGAGGTGCGGTCCGTATTCAGCATGTTTGGACCGGGGTCAGGGTGCGATGGGCGACGTTCAACGGAATGAATCCTCCCACCGCATGATCGTGTAGTAGAGCTGGGCGCGATGGCGGCCATAGTAGACGTCCCCGTTGTACCCCCAGCACATCTGGAGAACCTGGCTCGGAGTGAGATCGCGGAGGCTGGACGGAGCCATGCTCGAGCGGACCTCGGCTTGACGCATCATCTCGAACATCGCGGTCTCGATGTTGAACTCCTCGTCGTTGTGCAGACCTTCCCACACGTCGAACATGTCCTGCGGGACGCTCGCGCTGTACGGACCATCCGTGATGAAACCTCTGCTCCGCGCCCAGTTTCGAGCGTCAATGCCGGTTCGCGCGAAGATCTGACAGGGTCCCGTAGAACTGTCGTCGACGGACAGGGCTGGTGGGGCTTGACCCGCGAGCACCGCTGCGTAGTACGCGATCACCCGGCCGTCCTGGACATCGTCACCTATGTTGATAACCATCGACTCCCAGATCAGCGGGGTCATGATCAGCGCCTTGTAGATGTTGTACTCGCTGGCGAGGTTCGTGATGAACGCGTCATGGCTCTCCACCTTCGTCTTGACGTTCGACCGGTTGAGTGCCATCACTTCCAGCTGAGGGGTGGTGCTACCCAAGAGCTCGTCGGGGTAGCGGGTGCATGCGCCGTACCACTCCGACTCGAACGCGTCTAGCTGTGAAGAAGGTATCTGCGGATCGTCACCGACGCCGACCGCAGCTGCGAGAGCTGAGACAGCTGCGTCGCGGCCCGAGACGATGTTCTTGTCGATCTCGACCGCTCCGCTTCCGCTTCCGACGGTGATGGTCTGGATTTGATCGAAGGCCCAGTTTGCAGGCAGCGTATATGTGAGATTTCCGGCATACCCTGTGGACATGTCGGAGACGAAGCTGTACGTCGCTAGTCCCTCGCCAGAGATACGGGCGCACGCGTGGCGTGGGCCGTAGACCCCGACTCGCCAGTTCCTACCAAACTCATCGATCATCTCGTTGACGCCTTGGAAGTACGGGATGACGAAGTCGGTGAGTTCCCAGTCCTGCACATCGAAGTCTACGGAGAAGTAGATGACGGCATTGGCTGGCATGCGGTACCACCATGCGGCATTGGCAGCCTCCTCCGCGACCTCCTTGCCACGCTGGTAGGTGAAGTGCTCGAGCGATCCGCCGCCGGTCTGGAAAAGAGGGAAGATCTTCCCTCCAGCCGCGATGATCCGAGCGGCTTCGCCGGGTTTGAAACACTTGTCGGGGTTGTCATCTGTCGCGTTGGTGAGGTAGCGGCCAAAGTACTCGTACCCGGCGCCACGAAGTGTCGTGAGTCGGGCGCTGGTGAGCGTCGTGACACAGTCGGCTCCTGCGCCTGGCCGGTCTGCGTCGCCCGTGGAGACGAGGAGGGAGCCCCAGGTCTGGACGTCGGCGTTGCCGTTCTGCGGGAGTGCGACGAACTCTTGGAACGCGAGTGTTTGCGTTCGGGTGCCGCTTCCGTAGTTGCCGTCGTAGGCGACGCTGTAGCCGTTGAATATCAGTGCGGCCTGGAATAGGTGGACGAGATACCTTGTGGTGTCGGTGCTGCCGAGCGTGAGTGCGCCGTACGTTTGGAGCCCGGACTTGGTCGCCGGACCGAAGTTACCGTTCGCGACGCCGTCCGCGATTCCAACTTCGTATTGGATTGCGAACATCAGGGCACGCTGCACGTCACGTGTGTAGTAGCCATCAGTCGGGATGACGTAGAAGTCCTGTCGATGGAGGTATCTGCCGTTTAGTGACTGCTGGATTGAACGAATCGCGCTCGTACCGCCAGACACGAGAGTGAAGGCATCCATGTTCAGTAGTGCCTTGAACACCTTGGGCTCGATCGATCCGTCCCCGGCAGATAGACCCATGTTCGTTCGCAGTGACTGCATCCCCGCGACTGGGACCGCGTCCCATACGCCGTCCAGTGCGCCGTTGCCACCGTTGTAGCCCTTGCAATACATCGCACCTTGCGCGATGCGGATGATGTTCTTGTTCACGGTGCTGTCGTTTACCGGACTCACCGCGGTGAGGGCGGCAAGGGTGCCCGGTCCGAAATTGTTCGAGAGCGCGGTGATGCCGAGCTCGTGCTGGAGGGCTCGGATGAGAGCGTAGATCGTGTTCCATCCGGTCTGTCCGTCAACGACAAGCGGCAGGATTCCCAGCATGCCCGGGTAGGTGAGATTGATCCATTGCTGCGTGTTCTGAACCCATGGGTCGGACATCCCTTGTTCCTCGATTCTGGCTTCGGTCGCAATCGTCGATCCTGACGCTGGAATCGTTTGGTGAACAGTCGGAACCTTACGTGCGCGTCGTCTTCCTGAGCGCCAGGTATCCGGACATCGTCTCGGTCCTCACGGAGGACTCCGGCTAATTGACGTCGCTCGGCAGCGGTGGTCATGACTGCCGTCGCCGCATCTGCCTGTTGTTCGCGCCGCGCTCCGGAGCCCGGACTGCGGACCACCATGACGCCGTTGTCGCCGACCTCGCGTCAGCGGCACCACGCGTCTTGCAGGTCAAGGTCCCGCCCTGCGGGCGGGCGGTCGCTCACCTCCTCCTTGAGCGATGGGAGGCGAGCGGGTGACGGTCTCGATGCGCGTTATGTCGGCGGGTGACGGTTACAAGTACCTGCTGCGTACCGTCGCCGTCGGCGACGGCGACAGGTCACTCTCAACCCCGCTGACGAAGTACTACGCCGAGGAGGGCAGTCCTCCGGGGCGGTGGCTCGGTGCGGGTGTCGCCGCGTTGGGCGGGGTGATCTTGGTGGGGGATCAGGTTTCCGAGTCCCAGCTCCAGCTCCTGGTCGGGATGGGTCGGAACCCGGTCACGGGCGACCCGCTCGGCCTGGCGTATCCCGCCTACAAGACCGTGGCCGAGCGCGTCCAGGAGCGCACCGCCGCCCTCGAACCCGGCCTCGGCCCGGCCTCGCGCGCGGAGGCGGTCGCGCGGATCGAGGCCGAGGAAGCGGCACGCGGGACGCGCCGCGCGGTCGCCGGGTATGACTTCACGTTCAGCATTCCGAAGTCCGCCTCGGCGTTGTGGGCGGTTGCGGACGCGGGCACTCAGGCGTTGATCGCGGACGCGCACCATGCGGCGGTTGCGGAGGTGGTTGCGTTCATGGAACGAGAGGTTGCAGCCACCCGGACCGGCGCAACCGCCCGCAATGGAGCGGTTGCGCAGGTCGATGTCCGCGGACTGGTCGCCACGGCGTTCGATCACTACGACTCCCGCGCGGGCGACCCTCACTTGCACACGCACGTCGTCATCTCGAACAAGGTGCAGACCGTTCTCGACGGCAAGTGGCGCTCCCTCGACGGACGGCCCATGCACGCCGCGACCGTCGCCCTTTCGGAGTTGCACGAGGCCGTCTTCGCCGATCATCTGACCCGCACGTTTGGCGTCGGGTGGGAGTCCCGCGACATGGGCCGCGACCGCAACCCCGCGTGGGCGATCGCCTCGGTGCCGGAGGAGCTGGTGGCCGAGTTCTCCTCCCGCTCCGGGCACATCGAGGCCGAGAAGAACCGGCTCATCGCCGAGTACGTCGCCAAGCACGGACGGCAACCCTCGACCGCGACGATCATCAAGCTGCGCGCCCAAGCCACCCTCACCACCCGCCCGGAGAAGCAGGTCCGATCCCTGGCGGACCTGACCGTCGAATGGCGGGACCGCGCCGGCCGGCTGCTCGGGCGGGACGCGACCTCCTGGGCGCGCCAGGCCACCGCGAACGACGCACCGCTGTTGCTGCGCGCGGACGACATCCCCCTGGACGTGATCGCATCCCTCGGGCAGTCCGTCGTCGAGGTGGTGGGCGAGAAGCGCTCCACTTGGCGGCGGTGGAACCTCACCGCGGAAGCGGCCCGGCAGACGATGGGCTACCGGTTCGCCTCCACCGTGGATCGGGAAGCGGTCGTCGGCCTGGTCGCGGACGCCGCCGAAGCCGCCTCGCTGCGGCTCACGCCGCCGGAGCTCGCGACGAGCCCGGTGGCGTTCCGCCGCCCGGACGGCACGTCGGTGTTCCGGCCGAAACACTTCACGGTGTTCTCCTCCGAACTCTTGCTCGCCGCCGAAGACCGCCTCCTCGAGCGCGCCCGCATGACGACCGGCCCGACCGTGCCGCTGACGACGGTGGAACGGATCGCCGCCCGACCCGATCGGGAAGGGCGGCTGCTCGGCGACGACCAGGCCGCCGCGCTCGCGTCGGTCGCGGTGTCGGGCCGCATCGTAGATGTCCTTGTCGGCCCGGCCGGGGCGGGGAAGACAACGGCGATGTCCGCGCTGCGGCGGGCGTGGGAGGCCGAGCACGGGCGCGGCACGGTGGTCGGACTTGCGCCGTCCGCGGTCGCCGCGCAGGTCCTTGCCGGCGACCTCGGGATCGCGACGGAGAACACCGCGAAGTGGTGGGAGATCCACGAGCGCACTAGGGCCACGTTCCGCGCGGGTCAGCTCGTGATCGTGGACGAAGCCTCCCTCGCCGGCACCCTCTCGCTCGACCGCATCACCGCGCTGGCCGCCGAGGCGGGGGCGAAGGTGCTCTTGGTTGGGGACTACGCGCAGCTCCAGTCCGTCGACGCGGGTGGGGCGTTCTCCCTCCTGGTGCATGACCGGGGCGACGCCCCGGAGCTGGTGGATGTCCACAGGTTCGTCAACCCGTGGGAGAAGACCGCCTCCCTCGGCCTGCGGCATGGGCACACCGAGGTCATCGACACCTACATGGAGCACGGCCGGGTGACGGGCGGGGAGACGGAGGCGATGATCGACGCCGCCTACACCGCCTGGCGCACCGACACCGTCGCCGGGCGAGCGACGGTGCTGGTCACCGACTCCAACGAATCCGTCCGAGAGCTCAACCAACGTGCTCGTACCGACCTGATCCTGGACGGCACCATAGGCGGCACCCGCGAGGTCGAGCTGCATGACGGCAGCCACGCCGCGGCCGGGGAAAAGGTCATCACCCGGCGCAATGATCGGCGCCTGCGCGCCGGACGCTCTTGGGTCCGCAACGGCGACCGCTGGACCGTCACCGATATCCGCGACGACGGATCAGTCACCCTCCGCCGCACCGGGCGGAAGTGGGGTGGGTCGGTCGTGCTTCCCGCGGACTATGCGGCCGAACACCTCGACCTCGGCTACGCGGTGACCTCCTACAGGGCCCAGGGCATCACGACAGACACCTCGCACGTCCTGGTCGACCCATCTATGACGAGGGAGAACCTGTACGTCGCGCTCACCCGCGGCCGAGACGCCAACCGCGCCTACGTCGCCACCGACAAGCCCGACGACTCTCACCAGGGCCCGCACCCCAGCGACAACACCGACGCCACCGCCAGGAATGTCCTGTTCGGGGTGCTCCAGAACGTCAGCGCCGAGCTCTCCGCGCACGAGACCATCGCCGCCGAGCAAGACGCCTGGGCGAACATCGGCCAGTTCGCCGCGGAGTACGAGACGATCGCTGCCGCAGCACAGCACGACAGGTGGGCGCTCCTCGTCCGCGCGTCCGTGCTCACCGACGACGAAGCGGATGCCGCGATCAGCTCCCCAGCCTTCGGCGCATTGACTGCCGAGCTTCGCCGCGCCGAGGCCAACCACCACGACATCGAAACCCTGCTGCCAAGGCTCGCGCGGACACGGGGATTCTCCGATGCCGACGACATTGCCGCCGTTCTCCACTCCCGGGTGACACGCGCCACCGCCCGCCCTGCCGGGTCCGGCCGCGTCCGCAAGACGCCCCAGCTGATCGCCGGGCTCATCCCCGAAGCCATCGGCACCATGAGCGCCGAGCTCCGGCAGGCGCTCACCGAACGGCGCGACCTCATCGAGACCCGCGCGGCCGCCCTCCTCGACGCCGCGCTCACCGAGAACCAGGGGTGGACGAAGGCGCTCGGCACCCCGCCGAAGGACGCCAAGACGGCCGCGACCTGGCGTCGCCTGGCCCGCACGGTCGCCGCGTACCGCGACCGTTACGGCATCACCGACATCATCCCGCTCGGGGCTCCCGGCGAGGACGACGCGCAGAAGATTGACGCAGCCCGCGCCCGCGCCGCACTCGACCGGGCACGCGACCTCGCGCGAGGGCCGGGGGAGGAGCCGCAGCGGCGGGCCGGACGGGAGCCGGTGCGCCGCTCGCTGTGATGCGCGTGCCCTTCCGGATGTCAGGGCTGCGTCGTAGAGTGAATGACGAGGCGGCCTCCATATTGGCGCTGTCGCTCCGCGCGACGGTATGACCATCCCGCAGCCGCGGGCGGTCCTTTCAGGTTCTTGTCGCCGAACCCCTGAGAGGACTATGCCCATGTTCCGGCTCATCTGGGCGGCCAGCGTCCGCACCCACAGCATCCTCAGCTACGCGCCCACCAACCTCCTGCTCGCCGCGATCCGAACCCGGCGCGGTCTCAAGTGGGGCGTCCCGGCGATGCTCCTGGCCGTTCCCTACTTGCTTCTTGCGAAGATCTGCACCAACTTCATGGCCGACGGTGGACCGGGGTGGCCCAACCTCCTCGTGCTCTTGCTCGTTTGGAATGCGATGAAGTTTGTCTTCATCGGCCCGATCAGCATGCTCATTCTCACGCGCATCCGAATCCGGGAGGCCGTGTCCCATCGCCAGCGCGGCAAGGTGGATGCCGGCGCACCGACGGTGGGAGCCGCACGATGAGCACCCCCTGCGTCGCAGACCATCTTGAGCGATCAGCAGTCCGCAATCCTCACAATCGTGACACGCAGAGAACCACTCTGGAAAACAAAAGCCCAGATCAGATGCCCTTAGATGCGATTCCCCTCGCTTCCGAGTTCTCACCCGGTGCGCCGCTGCCATCGCCATCTGCGCACGACTCGGCGAGGCGCGTTCGTGCGTGTCGGCCGCCGTCCGGTCCGCGTGAAAGCACCCAGGAACCAATGACGGCGCGACTTCTTCGACCCCGCGGATTCTGTCGGCAGGGTCGTCGCGAGCCGAGAAGAATCGGCACCACGGCTTGCTCGTCACAACGGCTTCGCCGAGCTACCCTGGAGGTACCCCGGTATCCAGCGAGAGGGCTTCGATGAGCGGCAGAACCAATCCCACCCGGCGGCCGGAAGAACTCGTCGTATCGTCCAATTTCATCCGGGCCGTGCGCGAATCCGGCTACGTCAGCCTCGCGACGGCGCTCGCGGAACTCATCGACAACTCAATCCAGGCAGGGGCGACCGAGATCGAACTCACCATCGCGCGACCGGATGGGGCACTGCACCCGGAGATCGAGGTGCTCGACAACGGCGCCGGAATGAGTCGTCGAGAACTTGAACTCTGCCTCAAGTTCGGCGGCTCATCTCGCTTCGACCGGCGTGAGTCGTTTGGTCGTTTCGGGATGGGCCTGCCTGCCGCATCCCTCAGCCAGGCACGTCACGTCGAGGTCGCCGCATGGCAAGACGGTGGCCCCGCCCTCGCGGTGACCCTCGATGTGGATGCGATCGTCGC
>NZ_DCBW01000069.1:0-29135 GCF_002313585.1 Microbacterium sp. UBA1097
TCCGTCACTGTGTCGGCGCCTTGATCATGTAGCCGACGCCACGCACGGTATGGATGAGCGGCTCCTTGCCCTGATCGATCTTCTTGCGCAGGTAGGAGATGTAGAGTTCCACGACACTGGATCTGCCGCCGAAGTCGTAGTTCCAGACGCGATCCAGGATCTGCGCCTTCGAGACCACGCGACGCTGGTTGCGCATCAGATAGCGCAGCAGTTCGAACTCGGTTGCGGTGAGTTCGATCTCGTCGCCCCCGCGCTCCACCTCATGGCTGTCCTCGTTCAATGAGAGGTCACCCACCCGCAGGATCGGCTCCTCCTCGCTCTGGGTAGCCGTTCCGGCGCGGCGCATCAAACCGCGAAGTCGCGCGACGACTTCTTCGAGGCTGAACGGCTTGGTCACGTAGTCATCGCCGCCCGCGGTGAGCCCCGCGACCCGGTCGGCGACGGCATCCTTCGCGGTGAGGAACAGCACCGGCACGTCGTTGCCAGACTGGCGCAGGCGATGCAGCACAGCCATGCCGTCGAGGTCGGGCATCATGATGTCGAGCACCATCGCGTCGGGCTCGAAATCGCGGACGGCCTGCAGGGCTTCGAATCCGGATGCCGCGGTTCGAACATCCCAGCCCTCCATACGCAGGGCCATGGAGAGCAGGTCGGTGAGCATCTGTTCGTCGTCGACGACGAGGATGCGAACAGCCGCGCCGTCGGGTCGGCGCAGGGCGGGAGCCGGAGATGTCATGGACTCATTGTGATGCTCCAGCTATGGGTTTCCTATGGAGCCAGCTATGCGCCGTCTGTGAAGATCACGCCCACTCCGCTGTCTCGTGCGGCGCGCGATCCATAGGTTCGGCATAGAGATCCCTTTTCGGGCTCATCAACACCATCCCTACCTTCGTGCCGAAGGCTGCAATCCGGAGCTGAAGGAGACCCATGTATTGGACCTACCTGCGTCGCGAACTCGCTGGACGCAAGAAGCAGACGATCATCGTGGCGGTGGGCCTTGCCGTCGCGATCGCTCTCGTCATCGTCGTCAACGCTCTCTCTGCGGGAGTCCGGGACGCACAGGCGCAAGCGCTCGAATCCGTCTACGGCGTCGGAACCGACCTGACGGTCACCGGCGCCGCCGCAGAGCCGGGCGAGGGCGGTGGTCAGCGCTTCGAGTTCGACAGTGAGGCAGGCGAAACCACCGACGGCACCACCTCGGTGTCGCAGTCGCGCCTCACAGCCGACTTCATGCGCGGGACGCTGGATGCTTCGACCGTCGAGAGTGTTGCATCCCTCGACGGCGTTGCTGCAGCATCCGGCGCGCTTTCGCTCACGAACATCACGTTCAGTGGTGAGATGCCTGACAGGTCGCAGATGCAGCAGGGCGGCCCGGGCGAGTCGGGGGAGCCTCCGGCAGGCGGTCCTGACGGTGCCGGCGGCAGCGCCTTCGATCTGGACTCGTTCACCGTCCTTGGAATCGATCCCGATGACACCGCTGTCGGGCCGCTATCGGCAGTCGAAGTTTCGGAGGGCCGCGCGCTGGCAGCTGGCGACGCCGGAGAACTGGTCGCGGTCGTCGACGCGAGCTATGCGACCACCAACGAGATCTCTGTCGGGGACACGATCGATGTCGGTGGCTCCGAGGTCGAGGTCGTCGGACTCATCGCCTCGACCTCCAGCGACGCCGACACGGCGGCCAACGTATACATCCCGCTCGATGTCGCACAGTCACTGGCCGGTCTCGACGACGTCGTGTCGACGGTCTATGTCCAGGCGACCTCGGCCAACCAGATCGATGCCGTACAAGCGGAAATCGAAGACAGCGTTGCCGGCGCCACCGTCAGCTCCCAGTCGGACCTGGCATCGACAGTCTCGTCGTCACTCGCGAGCGCCTCGTCGCTGATCACGAACCTCGGTACGTGGCTGTCGATCCTCGTGCTCGCTGTCGCGCTGGCATTGGCGGTGCTCTTCACGATCTCGGGCGTGACACGACGCACGCGCGAGTTCGGAACGCTCAAGGCGATCGGATGGTCCAATGGCCGGGTCGTCGGGCAGGTCGCCGGCGAATCGGTGATCCAGGGTCTGATCGGCGGTGCGATCGGCCTGGCGGTCGGACTTGCGGGTATCTGGATCATCAACCTGATCTCGCCGACGATCTCGTCGACAGCCGCATCCACCGGTCAGGCGGGGCCCGGTCAAGGGGGCGGTCCGATGGGCGGAGGCTTCGGCGGAATGGCGCAGCAGGCGGCGGATATCGTCCTTCACGCGCCGATCACGCTGTGGGTCGTCGCCGCAGCGGTCGGAATTGCCATCGCCGGCGGCCTGATCGCCGGTGCCTTCGGAGGCTGGCGAGCCGCCCGATTGAGCCCTGCCGAAGCACTGCGGTCGGTCGGCTAAGGACATGAACACAGTCACGAACGAAAGTGTCACGAACGAAAGTGTCACGAACGAAAGTGTCACGAACGAACAGGAGAATCCCATGAGCATGACGGAACCCGCGACGACATCCATCGAATCGTCAGCGCCATCGCCGATCTACGCGTTGCAAGCGGTGATTCGCGAGTACCAGCAGAAGAACCGGAATGTCCGCGCTCTGGCGGGCGTCGATCTCGAGATCCGCGAGGGCGAGTTCGTCACCATCCAGGGCCCGACGGGTGGCGGGAAGTCCACCCTCCTGCAGATGCTGGGCGCGCTCGATCGGCCGACCTCCGGTGTCGTCAAACTCGGCGAGGTCGATCTTGCGAAAGCCTCGAACGCCACACTCGGACACGTCCGAGCCACCGAGGTGGGCTTCGTGTTCCAGGGGTTCAATCTGATCCCCACCCTCACAGCGCACGAGAACGTCGACATGGGCCTGGAACCCCTGGGGCTCTCCAGCGCCGAACGTGGCAGCCGAGTCACCGAGGCTCTTGCCCAGGTCGGCCTGGCCGAGCGCGCCGACCATCTGCCGGGCGAGCTCTCGGGTGGGCAGCAACAGCGCGTCGCGATCGCCCGCGCGATCGCCAAGCGCCCGCGGGTGCTTCTGGCCGACGAGCCGACGGGAAACCTCGATGAGCACATGCGTGACGAGATCCTGGAGCTGCTCGAAGGGCTCAACCGGGACGGTCTGACCCTCATCGTGGTGACGCACGATTCGGCAGTCGCCCGCCGCGCTCATCGGCGCCTGCGTCTTGAGAAGGGGAGTGTCCGCGAGATCTGACGGTACTGCGCGAACGAAAGGCCGTGACCGAGGCTGAGTCGGTCACGGCCTTTCGGTGTTCGGTGAGGTCAGTGGGTGTCGACGGCCTCGATCTCGCTGCGGTCGCCCGACCACAGCGTGTGGAACGTGCCCTCGCGGTCGATGCGCTTGTAGGTGTGTGCACCGAAGAAGTCACGCTGACCCTGGATGAGGGCAGCCGGCAGCCGCCCCGCCCGCAGCCCGTCGTAGTACGCGAGAGACGACGAGAACACCGGAGCGGGGATGCCCGCCGCCGCCGACAGGGCGACGATGTTCCGCCACGCGTTCTGAGCGCCGGTGAGGGCATCCACGAAGAAGGGGGCGGTCATCAAGACCGGCAGATCGGGGGTCTGCGCGTACGCCTCGGTGATGCGGTTGAGGAACCGGGCGCGGATGATGCAGCCACCGCGCCAGATCGCAGCGACGCGACCGAGGTCGATGTTCCAGCCGTAGTGCGCGGCCCCGGCACGGATGATGTCGAACCCCTGCGAGTAGGCGACGATCTTCGAGGCGTACAGCGCCCGACGAACCTTCTCGATGAACGCCACGGGGTCGTCGGCGAAGGAGGCTTCGGCATCCGCGTCGGGCCCGGGCAGAACACCTGCGGTCGAGCGCTGTTCGGGGTGCGACGAGAGCGAGCGAGCAAACACGGCTTCGGCGATGCCGGATGCCGGAACGCCGAGGTCGATGGCGGTCTGGGCAGTCCACCCGCCCGTACCCTTCGCGCCAGCCTGGTCCAGGACGACATCCACCAGCGGCAGGTTGGTGTCGGCATCGACCTGGCGCAGCACCTCGGCGGTGATCTCAATCAGGTACGACTCGAGTTCGCCCCGGTTCCACTCGGCGAACACGTCGGCGATCTGGGCCGGGGAGTAGCCGGTCGCGTGACGGATGAGGTCGTAGGCCTCGGCGATCACCTGCATGTCGGCGTACTCGATGCCGTTGTGGACCATCTTCACGAAGTGGCCGGCGCCGTCGTGGCCGATGTGGGTGACACACGGCTCGCCCTCGGCGACAGCGGCGATCGAGGTCAGGATGGGGCCGAGCGTGACCCACGACTCGTCCGAGCCACCGGGCATCAGCGAGGGGCCGAGGAGGGCACCCTCCTCGCCACCGGATACCCCCATGCCGACGAAGTTGATGCCCGTCTCACGAACTGCCTTCTCGCGGCGGATGGTGTCGGTGAACAGAGCGTTGCCGCCGTCGACGATGATGTCGCCGGGCTCGAAGACGCGCAGGAGCTCGTTGATGACGGCATCCGTGCCGGCGCCCGCCTTGACCATGATGATCGCGGCGCGCGGGGCCGTCAGCGAGGCGGCGAACTCCTCGTACGAGAACGTGGCGACAAAGCCCGCTTCGGGGTGCTCGGCGACGAGGTGCTCGGTCTTGTCGGCGCTGCGGTTGAAGATCGCGACGGTGTTGCCGTCACGGCTGGCGAGGTTGCGGGCGAGGTTGGACCCCATGACCGCGAGTCCCACGACTCCGATGTTCGCTGTCGCGGTGCTCGTCGCTGCCTGATCCGTCACGTTCACTCCCTGGGCGTCTGCGGGTGTTGCCGCAGTCAGCCTAAGGGAACGACGCGGATCACTCCTTGCGGTAGGCCGAACGCCCCATCGACCAGAAGGCCGCAACGACACCGACGAGGGTGCCGAGGGTGAGGATGCCGATCACGGCGACGAGAATGTTCGAGGTGACCTGGGCGTCCATCATTCGTCCTTGCTCTCGGGAAAGCGGGCCCGTCGCGGCCCGTCACCATCGTACCGGGGCCGCTGGTAGACTTGCGGACTGTACTTCGGCGAGGGATGCTCGCGCGTGCGCCCAGCACTGCTCACAGCATCCGTTATCGACGGGGGTGTGCGGTCTCATCGGGTTCCTCACGCGCTCGCGGTTGAGTCGAACCCCTGATGTCCGGGCTGAGATCACCACCCGGTCCCTGCCCAAGGAGAATGCACATGTCTGAAGACACCACCGTCCACGCCGAACTCCGCGAGAACTTCGGTAAGGGCTTCGCCCGCCGTCTGCGCGCCGCCGGCAAGATCCCCGCCGTTCTCTACGGCCACGGCACCGACCCGGTGCACGTCGCGCTGCCCGGCCACCAGATGCTGCTGCTCGTGCGTCGCGCGAACGCACTGATCGAGCTCGACATCGCCGGCAAGTCCCAGCTCGCGCTGGTCAAGGACGTCCAGAAGGACCCGGTGAACCAGATCATTGAGCACATCGACCTCGTCGTCATCAAGAAGGGCGAGAAGGTCCAGGTCGACGTTCCCGTTGTCGTCGTCGGTGAGTCCTTCTCGGGAACCATCGTCAACCTCGACGCCACGAGCGTGTCGCTCGCGGTGGACGCCACCCACATCCCCGAGCACGTCGAGGTCGACGTCGAGGGCCTCGAAGAGGGCGCCCGCATCACGGCCGGCGAACTGACGCTTCCCCGGGGTGCGACTCTCGTCACCGACCCCGAGGTTCTCGTCGTTGCTGTCTCGGTGCCCGCTGCCGCAGCCGCTGACGAGGCTGCTGAGGACGAGGCTGCCACTGACGCCGCAGACGCTGACGAGGATGCTGCGACCGAGTCGGAGTAATCCGACGGGCTGATCGAGCCGGGAGGGCGCTGCCGTGAGCGACGCGTGGCTCATCGTGGGCCTGGGCAACCCCGGTCCGCAGTACGAGCGAACCCGCCACAACATCGGGCAGCTCGTCGTCGATGAGCTCGCGGCTCGGCGCGGCGAGGGCTTTCGCTCCCACAAGGCGAACGCTCGCGTGGCCGAAGCGTGGCTGCGACCGGGTGGACCCAAGATCGTGCTCGCCAAGCCCAACTCGTTCATGAACGTCTCGGGGGGTCCCGTTGCGGGTCTCGCGCAGTTCTACGGGATCCCCCCCGAACGTGTCGTCGTCGTGCACGACGAGCTCGACATCCCGTTCGACGCCGTTCGGCTCAAGATCGGCGGCGGGCACGGCGGACACAACGGCGTGCGCGATGTTGCCAAGGCCCTGAACACCCCGGAGTTTCCGCGGGTGCGCGTGGGGATCGGTCGGCCGCCCGGCCGTCAGGATCCTGCCGACTGGGTGCTGCAGCCCTTCCCGGCCTCGGCGCGCGAAGAGCTCGCGCTTGCCGTCTCGGATGCCGCAGACGCGGTCGAGCGACTCGTCGATGAAGGTCTCCTCGCAGCCCAGCAGGTGTACCACGCACCTCGGCCGTGAACCCGGCGGCCTACCGGGCGGCCTAGAATCGTCCGGTGACTTTTCCCGGGATCTCGCGCGCCCTCGACCGCTCCGAGCACTTCCGGGATGTGGTTGCGGCGGCAGCCGTGGATGCCGATATTTCGGTGGTCGATGGTCTTGATGCTCCGCTGCTGAGCGCACTCGTTCGTCGGCGCAGAGACTCCGGTAAGCCGCCGGTGCTGCTGGCGATCGCGCCGACCGGCCGCCGCGTGGAGTCCCTCATGCCGGCGCTGCGCGCGCTCCTTCCCGAAGCCGCCGTGTTGCAGTTTCCTGCTTGGGAGACGCTGCCGCACGAACGCCTGAGTCCGAGCCCCGAGACCGTCGGGCGCAGGCTCGAGACGATTGCGCGCATCGCGTCGTCGCCCGATTCCGCCCCGATTGTGGTCGTCGCGTCAGTGCGCGCGGCGCTTCAGCCGTTGGCGGCGGGCCTAGCGGACGTCGAACCGGTGCGGTTGCGCGCGGGCGAGCGCGGCCACGATCTCGCGCTGATCGTCGAGCGCCTGGTCGAGCTCGCCTACCACCGCGTCGACATGGTTTCACGCCGCGGCGAGTTCGCGGTGCGCGGCGGCATCCTGGATGTGTTCCCGACCGTTGCCGATCACCCGTACCGCGTCGAGTTTTTCGGCGACGAGGTCGACCAGATCCGTACGTTCTCGGTCGCCGACCAGCGTTCGCTGCCCGGGGCCGTCGAAGCCGTCGATCTGCTTCCCGGGCGCGAACTCCTGCTCACCGCTGATGTGCGCGCTCGTGCACGGCAGTTGGCCGGCGAGTTCGCGGGCCTGCAGGGGATGCTCGAGAAGATGGCGGAGGGGATCCCTGCCGAGGGGATGGAGTCGCTGACGCCGGCGCTCGTGCCGCAGATGGCGACCCTCGTCGACTATTTGCCCGCGGGGTCTGCCGTTGCTCTCGTGGACCCCGAGCGATCCCGCACACGCGCCCGGACTCTCGCCGAGACCAACCGGGAGTTTCTCGAGGCCGCGTGGAGCGCTGCGACAGCTGGCGCGAACACGCCGATCGATCTGGGCGCTGGCGACTTTCTGACTATCGCGGCGCTACGTGAGGCAGTTCACGAACGTGCCGGCGTGTGGTGGACGTTGAGTCCCTTCGACTCGGGAGCTGCCGATGCGGCAGCCGAGGGGTTGCTCGCCGACGACCGTGAGGACATGCTCGGCGATGCGCCAGTGAGGATTCCCGCACGATCGGTGCCGTCGTTCCACGGCAACGTCGAGGGGGCCACCGCCTACGTGGGCGACCTCGTGACCGCCGGGTGGAGCGTCGTGGTCACGGCATCCGGCACGGGACTGGTCGAACGCGCCCGCGACGTGCTCGCCGATCGTGAGATCGCGGCAGCAATCGTCGACGATGCGGATGCCGCCCCGGAGCCCGGCCGCGTCTTGCTCGCGGTGGCCCAGCTCGAGCGCGGGTTCGAACTCGAGGACGCGCGCCTGGCGGTGCTCACCGAGTCCGAGTTCTACGGTCGCACGATCGGCGGCGACAGTCGTGTGGTCAAGAAGCTCGCGTCGAAGCGCCGGAACGTCGTCGATCCACTCCAGCTGACTCCCGGTGATCACGTCGTGCACGCCACGCACGGGATCGGACGGTTCGTCGAACTCGCGAAGCGTGAGGTGTCGTCGGGCGGCCGAAACCCGGTCAAGAGCGTGCGCGAGTATGTCGTGCTCGAGTACGCGCCGTCCAAGCGCGGGTACCCCGGCGACAAGCTCATGGTGCCCACCGACCAGCTTGATCTTCTGTCGCGATATGTCGGCGGGGAGGCGCCGACCCTCTCAAAGATGGGCGGCAGCGATTGGGCCCAGGCGAAGGGCCGTGCGCGCAAGGCGGTGCGCGATATCGCCGTTGAACTCGTGAAGCTCTATTCGGCGCGGATGGCGGCCAAGGGGCACGCTTTCGGGCCGGATACGCCGTGGCAGCGCGAGCTCGAAGAGGCTTTCCCGTTCGCCGAGACGATGGATCAGCTGCAGACAATCGATGAGATCAAGGCCGACATGGAGCGGCCGATCCCCATGGACCGGCTGCTGTCGGGGGATGTCGGGTTCGGGAAGACCGAGGTTGCCGTGCGGGCCGCATTCAAGGCCATTCAGGACGGCAAGCAGGTAGCGATGCTCGTTCCGACGACGCTGCTGGTCAAGCAGCACCTCGAGACGTTCACGGAGCGCTTCGCGGGCTTCCCGGTCAAGGTCAAGGCGCTCTCGCGATTCCAGACCGACAAGGAGGCCCGGGAGACGTTGGCGGGCCTCACCGACGGCACCATCGACATGGTGATCGGTACGCATCGGATCCTGACCGAGAAGGTGATCTTCAAGGACCTCGGACTCATGATCATCGATGAGGAGCAGCGGTTCGGCGTCGAGCACAAGGACGCCCTGAAGAAGCTCAAGACCAATGTCGACATCCTCGCGATGAGCGCCACCCCCATTCCTCGAACGCTCGAGATGGCCGTGACAGGCATCCGGGAGATGTCGACGCTGCAGACACCACCCGAAGACCGGCATCCGATCCTCACGTATGTCGGGGCTCGCAATGACAAGCAGATTGCGGCGGCCATTCGCCGGGAGCTGCTGCGGGAGGGTCAGGTCTTCTACGTCCACAACAGGGTGAGTTCGATCCAGCGGGTCGCGAGCGAACTGGCAGAGCTCGTGCCGGAGGCGCGGGTCGTGGTCGCTCACGGGCAGATGGGTGAACATCAGCTCGAGCAGGTCGTCGACGACTTCTGGGAGCGCAAGGCCGACGTACTCGTCTCGACGACGATCATCGAGACGGGCCTCGATATCGCCAACGCCAACACGATCATCATCGACCGGGCTGACAAATACGGACTCTCGCAGCTTCACCAGCTGCGCGGCCGTGTGGGGCGTGGCCGGGAGCGCGCCTACGCGTATTTCCTTTACGACGACACGAAGCCGCTGTCAGAGACCGCTGCCGACCGACTCGAAACGATCGCCGTCAACAACGATCTGGGCAGTGGGATGCAGGTCGCGCTCAAAGACCTCGAGCTGCGCGGTGCCGGAAACCTCCTCGGCGCCGAGCAGGCCGGGCATATCGCCGGGGTCGGGTTCGACCTGTACCTGCGGATGATCGGTGAGGCTGTCGCAACCTTCCGCGGCGAGGACGTCGAGGGTCCCGCCGAGTTGCGGCTCGAGCTGCCCGTGCAGGCCCGCATCCCCGAGGACTACATCGACAGCGAGCGGCTCCGGCTCGAGGCGTACCAGAAGCTCTCGGCGGCGGCATCCGCGACCGCCAAGGATGACGCGATCGACGCTGTCATCGAGGAGCTCACCGACCGCTACGGCGAGCCGCCGACCGACGTCGCCGGGCTGCTGTCGATGGCCCGGCTGCGTCGCCGCGCCGCGCGCGCAGGTCTGACGGATGTCGTCGCGATGGGTCCGAACCTGCGCATCGCTCCGGCGCGCCTGGAGGACTCGATGCGTGTCCGCCTGCAGCGGCTGTACCCCGCAGCGAAGCTGTTGGCCGGTGGCGAGGCTGTGGTCGTGCCGCTGCCTCGGACCAGCGGCGAGCCGGTGGCGGATGCCGACCTCATCGAATGGGTCGACACGCTTCTCGGGCAGCTGTGGCCCGAGCCGTCACCCGCTACCGCACCTGCCGACGCCTAGGCGGGCGGAAGGATCTGGCCGATCGGCTCGCGCTTTTCGGCCTGGAATCGGTCTTCGGTACGGCCGCGGGCCCAGTATCCCGATAGGGATACCTGTCCACGCTCGAGGGCGCGCTCGTCGAAGAACACGCGGCGGAGTTCTTTCATCGCTTCGCGCTCGCCGTGGGCGAAGACGTGAACGCGTCCCTCGCGCCAGTCGATCGTCCGGACGGCGTCAGCGAGCGCCGAAACGGCATGATCCGGATTGCTGATCCACACGACGTCGACGCCGGTTGGGTGATCGAGGCCGAGGATGTCAGCCTCGGTGTCGACTTCGATGATCGCCGCGCCCACCGCGTGCACGGGGAGAGCTTCGAGTGCGGCCGCGATGGCGGGAACTGCCGACATGTCACCCGCGAACAGATGCCAGTCGGCGTCGGGATCGGGGGAGTAGCCGCCGCCAGGCCCCATGAGACTGATCGTCGCGCCAGGCTCCACCGTCGCTGCCCAGGGACCTGCAAGTCCCTCGTCGCCGTGGATGACGAAGTCGACGTCGATCGCCTGCGCGGCACGGTCGACGTGGCGCACCGTGTACGTGCGCGTCACGGGGTGTGACTCGGGTTCGGGAGTCGTGAACTTCAGCTTCACGTACTTGTCGGTCTCGGGCCGGTCCTGGAACTGAACGAAGCCGGGCCCGCCGAGGCGGACGCGCACAAGGTGTGGGTTCAGCCAGGTCGTCTCGAGAACGGTGAACTCGATCGTCGGGCGGGGCGCGCGGGACGTGGTTCGGGAGGAAAGTGCCATCCCCACAACGGTAGCGCCGCTCGCAACAGTCCGGGGTGGTGCGGAACTCCGGCGCGGTACGCTGACACCGATCGAGGAGGAACGATGCGGTTCGAGCACCTCGGGGCGCAGCCCCGCATCCACCCCACCGCCGTCATCGCGCCCAGCGCGGTGATTTCGGGTGATGTCACGATCGGGGCGAATTCCCAGGTCTTGCACGGCGCCGTCATTACGGCCGAAGGCGGCCCCATCACGCTAGGCGAAAACGTCATCGTCATGGAGAACGCGCTGATCCGTGCCAGCGCGACGGATGCCGTGCACATTGGCCACCACGTGCTGGTCGGGCCGATGGCGAGCATCTCGGGCGCGTCGATCGCCGACGAAGTGTTTCTCGCCACAGGCACGCGCGTGTTCAACGGCGCGCGGATCGGGGAGCGAGCCGAAGTTCGCATCAATGCCGTCGTGCACCTGCGGACAGTCCTTCCCGCGGGGACGGTCGTTCCGATCGGGTGGATCGCCGTCGGAAATCCGGCGCAGCTGTACTCACCCGACCGGCACGACGAGATCTGGGAAGCGCAGAAAGACCTCGACTTCCCGGGCTACGTGTTCGGGCTCGACCGCGAGACGCCGGATCTGATGGTCCAGCTCACGGAGCGCTACGGCCGGAGTCTCGCGCGGCACGCCGACGACGTTCGCCTCGACTGAGCGGTCAGTCCCAGTTCACGCCACATTCGCGGCACAGAAACACCACGGCATCCTGCGTCTCGACATCGTCGTGAAGTTCGGCCCGGCGATCGAACGCGATGGCAAACCAAGCCACGTCGTCGACGCGAACGTCATCGGTGCCGCACAGCGGGCAAGTCTCGACGGTCGTGATAGCCATGCCCAGACGCTAACCCTGCCCACCGACACCGCTGGCAGCGACGCGCGATCCGCGCAGGATCACCCGGTGTTCTGCAGTCCCGCCGCGACCCCGCTCACCGAGAGCAGCAGAAGGCGCTGCTGATCGGGGTCCGCGGGGGCATCGGATGCCGCGGCGTCCCTAAGCCCGCGCAGCGCTCGCAGCTGAAGCAGCGACAGCGCATCGACATAGGGGCTACGGAGCTTCACCGCACGCTGCAGCACCGGCTTGTTGGCAAGCACCTCGTCGCCCCCGGTGAGCCTCACGACCCACGAGCGGGTCAGCGTCATCTCGTCGAGGACGAGGCCTGCCAGGTCGTCGCGGTCGCCGAGTTCGAGATAGCGGCGCGCGATCCGCGGGTCTGTCTTGGCAAGGCTCATGCCGACGTTGTCGATCATGGTCCTAAAGAGCGGCCATTGCTCGTAAGCCTCGCGCAGCAGGTCTTCGTCGCCGACGGCCTCAAGCGCGGTGCCCAGGCCGAACCATCCGGCGAGGTTGATGCGCGCCTGCGCCCAGGCGAACACCCACGGGATGGCGCGCAGGTCCGCGAGGGACTCGACCGACAGGCCGCGCCGCGCTGGCCGGGAGCCGAGCGCGAGCAGCCCGATCTCTTCCATCGGGGTGACCTGGGCGAACCACGGCGCGAAGCCGGGAGCCTTCACGAGGTCGAAGAAGCGCCGGCGGGATGTCGCATCCAGCGTTGCCGCGACGTCGGCGAACTTCCGCGCAGCGCCCGAGTTGCGCCGCTCGATCGAGGGTGCGGATGCCAGCAGCACAGCTGCAGCTACCTGATCGATGTGGCGCATCGCTATCTCGGGGTCGCCGTAGCGAGCGAAGATCACCTCGCCCTGCTCCGTGAGCTTGAACCGGCCATCGACCGAGTGCGGCGGCTGCGCGAGGATCGCGGAGTTCGCGGGGCCGCCTCCGCGGCCGAGCGCACCGCCACGACCGTGGAAGAGCGTGAGCTCGATTCCCTCGTCCTTCGCCCAGGCGGCGATGTCGGCCTGCGCCTCATAGAGCGCGAGTGTCGCGGCGACCGGCCCGACATCCTTCGACGAGTCCGAGTAGCCGAGCATGACCTCCAGGCGCCGACCCGTGCGCTCCAGCCTGTCCGCGAACTCGGGATGCTGCACGATCTCCGCAAGGATGCCCGGTGCAGCCTGCAGGTCAGCGAAGGTCTCGAACAGCGGGATCACATCGAGCACCGGCATCCGTCCGTCCTCGCCGACCGCGTGGCGGGCGAGGCGATGGACGTTCGCGAGATCTTCGGCGGACTGGGTGAACGACACGATGTAGCGGCCCGCCGCTGCCGCACCGTAGCGTTCCTGCAGGAACGCGATTGTGCGGAAGACCTCGAGCACCTCGTCGGCCTGCTCGGAAAGCTCGCCGGTCGAACCGGCAGCCGCATCGAGCTCGGCCAGCACTTTCGCGTGCACAGCCGAGTGCTGCCGCACTTCGAGCTCCGCGAGGTGGAAACCGTAGGTCTCGACCTGCCAGATCAGCTGCTGCAGGTGACCGTAGGCCTGCCTGGCAGCCCCCGCTGCGACGAGCGAGTCCTGCACGGTGCGCAGGTCGGCGAGGAACTCGCTCGGCTCGCGGTACGCGAGGTCGGCATCCCGCAGCCGCGTTGCGTCGATCTTGCGCGCGAGCATCAACAGGATGCGGCGGTGCGGCTCGTTCGGCGACCGCTTCGCGATCTCGGTAGCTGCCTCTTCGTCTGCAGCCTTCAGCCGCTTCCACAGGGTCACCAGTGCGTCGGACGGTGGCGTGGTCTCGGCATCCAGGGTGAGGGTTCGCCCGATGCGCTGCGTCGTGCGCTCGAGCCCCAGCAGGATGTGCTCGGCGGCGATGCCAGCGGCCTTGCGGGTCACGGATGCCGTCACGAACGGGTTTCCGTCGCGGTCGCCGCCGACCCACGAGCCCACGCGCACGAAGGGGGCGACGAGCGGTGCGCGACCACCCGCGTTCGTGCCCTGCAGCATGTCATCGAGGCGCCGATACACGGCGGGGACCACGGTGTAGAGCGTCTCGTCGAAGATCGCCATGACCGAGCGCACTTCGTCGACCGGCGACGGCTTCTCAGGTCGCAGCGGGGCTGTGCGCCACAGGGTGTCGATCTCTTCGACCATCCGCCGTTCCAGGCGCGCCGGGTCGTTGCCGTCGCGCAGGCGGTCGTCGTGCTCCTGCAGCAGCCCCGCGAGGCGACGGATGCTGGAAGAAATCGCCCGGCGACGCGCCTCGGTGGGGTGCGCCGTGAAGACGGGGTGGAAGCGCAGCGCCTGCAGGCGGGCGAGCGCGGTATCCTCACCGACTTCGTCTGCGAGGCGCGCGTACGCGGCCTCGATCGAGTCGGCTGCGCCCTCGCTGTCGGGGCGGCCGTCGCGCTCGCGCAGGATCCGCACTCGCTGGTGCTCTTCGACGAGGTTCACGAGGTGGAAGTACGCCGTGAACGCGCGGGCCACCTCATGTGCACGCTCGATGGAGAATGACTCGGCAACCTCGGTGGCATGCGCGAAAGCCTCGGGCGTCTCATCCGTGTAGGCCTGGATGGTCGCAAGGCGCAGGCGCTCGACATCCTCGAACAGCCCCGGCGACCCGCTCTCGCGGAGCACTTCACCGAGGAGCGAGCCGAGCAGGCGCACATCGGCGCGCATCTGCTCGGGTATCTCCTGACCCGCTTCGTATCGGCCGACGAGGTCGATGGCTTCGGTCCGGGTCAGTTCATACATGGATTCCACCGTATCGGCCAGGTGTTTCATCAAGGTGACGTGTGACGAGTCGTGACGGGTGCGACCCGAGTCGGCTTCGAGGTGCATCGGGCCCCGCCGGTAGGATAGGGGGCGGAGAGCCGGGAAGTCTGGTCGGCGTCGGCTGCCGCATCCCCCGAAAGGACTCCATGTCGTTGCTTCGCTCTGCGCGTTTTCCCGCCATCATGCTGCTGGTTGCTGCTGCCGCGGGACTCATCATCGCGAACTCCCCGATCGGCCACAGTGTGCAGGAACTGCAGCACACCTACGTCGGCATCCCGGGCGTCTTCGAGCTCTCGGTGGGTCACTGGATCGCTGATGGACTTCTTGCGTTGTTCTTCTTCGTCGTCGCCGTGGAGCTGCAATTCGAGCTGACCAACGGACAGCTCAACTCGGCGCGCAAGGCGCTGCAGCCCGCGATCGCCGCGGCGGGCGGCGTGATCGTGCCGATCGCGGTCTACCTCGCGTTCGCGTGGGGCACGGAGTCAGCCGACGGATGGCCGATCCCGACAGCCACCGATATCGCCTTTGCCCTCGGCGTCCTCGCGGTCTTCGGCAAAGGTCTGCCCTCGGGCGTGCGGATCTTTTTGCTCGCGCTCGCGATCCTCGACGACATCGTCGGCATCATCTTCATCGCGGTGCTCTTCACCGACGGCGTCAACATCGCTCTCCTTGCCGCTGCGGCAGTGCTCGTCGTGATCTTCGGGTACCTGAGCCGCAAGCTCGATACCCGGGCGCGCGCCGCCCTCATCCCGATCCTTCTGCTGCTTGCCGCGGGCACGTGGGTTCTGGTCTACCTGTCGGGTGTTCACGCCACGATCGCCGGCGTCGCGCTGGGCCTTGCGATGGCCCAGCAGCCCGCGCTTCACACGCGGCACGCCATGGAGCCGTGGGTCAACGTCATCGTGCTCCCGCTGTTCGCCTTCTCGTCGGCACTCGTCATCATCCCGGCCGTCTCGATCGAAGAACTCACGCCGGCCTTCTACGGCATCCTGATCGCGCTGCCGGTCGGAAAGATCCTCGGCATTTCGCTGTTCGGGTGGATCTCGCAACGTGTTGCGCACGACCCCGCGATGCCGCGGTTGCCGCTTGCTGACCTCATCGCCGCCGGCGCGCTCGGGGGCATCGGCTTCACAGTGTCGCTGCTGCTGTCTGAACTCGCATTCGAAGGCAACGACCTCCTCACCGACGAGGCTGTCCTGGGTGTGCTCTCCGGCTCGTTGATCTCGGTGATCATCGCCGGCATCCTGGTGTCGACGCGCGCTCGCCACTACCGGCGGCGGGCAAGTTCGGTCAGTGATCCGAGCGAAGCAGCGACGTCATGACCGACCCGGCCGAGCCGACCTCAGCGGACCCGCTGCGCCGGGCTGCCGACACGATGCGAGCGGTGCGCGACAGGTGTGTGTGGACCCAGCAGATCGATCACCGGGCGCTCGTGCCCTACCTCGTCGAGGAGAGCGCCGAATTGATCGATGCGGTGGAGGTCGGGACACGGGCCGACCTGCGGGAGGAGCTGGGCGACCTGCTGTGGCAGGTGCTGTTCCACGCCGAGATCGCTTCGCGTGACAGCGATGACCCGTTCGACATCGATGATGTAGCCCGCACCCTCACCGACAAGATGGTGCGCCGGCATCCGCACGTTTTCGCCGGCGAAACTGCCGAGACGCCCGAGCAGGTGTTGGTGCTGTGGAACGCCGCCAAGGCCGAAGAGAAGCGCGCTCGCACGAGCGTCTTGGATGGCGTGAGCGAACGGATGCCGACACTCGCGCTCGCGCAGAAACTGGTGGGAAAGGCCGGGTCGCTGCCCGCACTGACATCACCGCGACTCGGTGGTGGCGCCGACGCGACACCGCCGGCGACTCCTGCGTCCGAAGATGAGCTCGGCGACGCGCTCCTCGCCCTCGTCTCGACCGCCCGGGATCACGGCTGGGATGCCGACCGCGCACTGCGCCAACGACTGCGCACGCTCGCGGGGGAGATCCGGGCTGCCGAAGCGGAGCCTACCGACCTGGAAGAATAGGCCGGTGCCACCCGTCACCCCGCCGCGCGGCATGCGCGATTTCCTCCCCGCCGACAAGGCTCGCCGAGAGCGCGTGCTCGCCGTCATCCGACAGCGCTACCGCGCCCACGGCTTCGACGAGATCGAGACTCCGGTCGTCGAAGACTACGAGCGGCTGCACGCCGGTATCGGTGGTGACAACGAGAAGCTCGCCTACAACGTCCTTCGTCGCGGACTGGATGCCGACGGCATCCGGGCGGCAGCCGACGACCCCGCAGCGCTCTCGGACCTCGGCCTGCGGTACGACCTGACGGTGCCGCTTGCACGCTTCTACGCGAGCCACCGGGCCGAGCTTCCGGGCGTGTTCCGTGCCGTGCAGATCGCGCCGGTCTGGCGTGCCGAAAGGCCTCAGAAGGGTCGATACCGGCAGTTCGTGCAGTGCGACATCGACATCATCGGCGATCCTTCGTCGCGCGCCGAAGCCGAACTCATCACCGCCACCCTCGACGCGCTGGACGCGCTGGGGCTCGAGGGCGGCATTGTGCGCGTGAACGATCGTCGTCTGTTGGATGCGATGCTCGATCACTTCGGCTTTCCCGAAGCAGAGCGTCCGGGCGTGCTCATCACGATCGACAAGCTCGACAAGATCGGTGCGGTGGGTGTGGCGACCGAACTGCGTGAACGCTCGGCGGCGCCCGAAGCGGTCGACGCCCTCGCGGAATTCTTGGCTCGGGAAAAGGGCACCGTGAGCGGCTTCGACGAGGAGCAGATCCGTGCAGCGCTGCCCGACGGGCTCGAGGGAGAGGCCATCGGCGCCCTCGCCGCGATCGGCGATGCAGTCGCGGTTGCCCGCGGGGGAGAGGCTCCGCTGGTGTTCGATCCGTTCCTCGTTCGCGGCATGGGCTATTACACCGGCACGATCTTCGAGATCGCCCACCCGCTGGTGTCCTACTCGCTCGGTGGCGGGGGTCGCTACGACGGCATGATCGGCCGGTTCCTCGGCCAGGACGTTCCCGCCGTCGGGTTCTCGCTCGGCTTCGAACGGCTCGTCGACCTCGTCGCGGACGCAGCCGATGACGACATTGACGCCGTCGTGCTCGTTCACGACCGGGAGGTCGAGCTCGCTGAGCTCGTCGCGCTGAAGTCAGCGCTCGTGGCCCGGGGAAGTCGCGTGCGCCTCGAGCAGCGCCCGAAGAACCTCAAGCCGCTGCTGGATCGCGCGACCGCCGACGGGTACACCCACTTCGCGGCAGTCCGCCCGGGAGCGACCATCGACACCCTCGAGCTCAAGCAGCTCGGCTGATCCGTTTACCGCTCGTTCGTTCACCGGCGCGTCAGCGGCGATTCAGATCGAGCGGCTCAAATCGCACCATGAGCCGGATCACGACCGGGGCGCTGTGGGCAGCGGCGGTGGTGGGCGCCGCGGCGACGACGGCCCTTGCCGCGCGCGCGTTGCTCGATCGCCAGGCCGCGCAGGCCCGGCGACTCATCGGCAAACCGCTCGGTGAGGACGCGCTCGAGGCCGATCGGGTGTGGCGCCGAAAGCTCGAGGGTGACCCGATCGAGCTTCTCGTGCTGGGTGACTCGATCGCCGCGGGTCTCGGCGCGCAACGGCGCAAAGAGACGCTCGGCGCACGTCTGGCGATCGGACTGGCGAAGAAGGCGAAGCGCCCCGTGAGGCTGCGCACTGCGGCGGTCGTCGGCTCGGAGTCTTCGGCCTTGGGAGCCCAGCTCGACGAGCTCGCCGATGACTATCGGCCGGATGTCGCAGTCATCGTGGTCGGCGGCAACGACATCACGCACCGCGTCGCGGTATCCACATCCGTGCGCCACCTTGTCGCGGCGATCGAACGGCTGCGCGGACGGGGTACGCAGGTCGTGGTGGGAAGCTGCCCAGACCTCGGCGCGCTGCGGCCGGTGCCGCAACCCCTGCGATCGCTGGGGTCGAGGATGTCGCGCCAGCTCGCCGACGCGCAGGAGGAGGCCGCGGTCGGCGCCGGCGCCTACGCCGTGTCGCTCCGTCACGCGGTCGGACCGTTCTTCATCTCGCAGCCCGATGAGATGTTCAGCCTGGACCGCTTCCACCCGAGCCCGCTCGGCTATCGGCGCACTGCCGAGGCCCTCCTTCCGGCGGTCGCGGGTTCCTTGGGCTATGGGAGAACGAGCGCAGCGACCCGCCATCCGCGAATCCAGGGAGTGCCTTCGAATTGAGGCACGACCGTCGATCATCTTTTGTAATTGTTCTATTGCAACTAGAATAAAAGAGTGCTGATTCGCATCGACCCCTCGCGAGACGTTCCCCTCTGGGAACAAATCGCCGCGTCCGTCCGGAGCGCGGTCGCGGGAGGTCGCCTGCGAGCGGGTGACCGGCTCCCCTCCGCGCGCGAGGTCGCGGACGCGCTGGATCTCAACCTGCACACCGCGCTTCACGCCTACCAACACCTGCGAGACGAAGGTGTCATCGATCTGCGCCGCGGCCGCGGCGCCGTCGTAACGGATGCCGCCGCCGCGCTTCGCGAGCTTCACGACGACGTTCTGGCCCTCGCCCAGCGGGCTCGCGATCTTGGAATCGCTCCGGGAGCGCTCGCTTCTCTTCTTGTGGATGCGAATGCCCGCACCCCCGACGGCGTGATCGGCGGGCCCGACAACCTGGCGAGCGACTCGCGCGACGCTTACCGCCCATCCGAAGAGGAGACCTCATGACCGACAACTCCGCCGCGCTCGCGCGTGCGCGTCGCGCATTCCTGTGGCTGGGTATCGCCCTGCCGCTCGTCCTGACGGCCGTCGCCGTCGGAGTGCAGGTCGAGGCGTTGCCATCCTTGCCCGACCCGGTCGCGATCCATTGGAATGCCGCCGGGGAGGCCGACGGGTTCGCGCCCCCGTGGGTCGTGCCGCTGTTCAGCGCAGGCTTCGGCATCCTGCTCACGGCACTCCTTGGAGTCTTCGCGCTCCTGGGGACGCGTGAGGGCGAGTGGGGGCCGACGATGCGCTTCCTCGGCACGATGACGCCTGCAGTGGTCGGGGCGATCCTCGTCCTGACCACCTGGGCAACGCTGGCGCAGCGCGGGCTGGTGACCGGCGAGGCAGCGCCGGGCGTCCTGCCCGCACTTCTGGCCGGCGGTGTCGCCGGGGTCGTCCTCGGCGTTCTCGCGTGGTTCTTGCAGCCGGCGGTGACTGTCAGCGGCGGGACCGTCGCAGTCGCCGACGATGGCCATGTGCCCACCTTCGCACCGGGAGAGCGCGTCGTGTGGATGCGTAGCGTCACGATGTCCCGGCTCGGGATGGTCATCCTCCTCGGACTCGGAATCCTTCTCCTGGGTGGTGCGGTGTTCGACGCTCTTGCTGGGGGATCAGCCTGGCCCATTCTGCTCTCGGTTGCTCTTGTGGTGGGGCTCGCGATCACCGCGACCGGCCTCTTCCGGGTGCGGGTCGACGACTCCGGCGTGCGGGTGATCAGCTATCTCGGTGTTCCGCGCTTCCACGTTCCGCTGACCGAGATCGCTGCCGTGCGCGCCATCCTCGTCAACCCGCTGGCGGACTTCGGCGGGTGGGGCGTGCGCACCGCGCTGGACGGCCGGACGGGCGTCGTTCTGCGTCGCGGCGAGGCGCTCGAGATCGCCAAGAGAAGCGGGCGCGTGTTTGTCGTGACCGTCGATGACGCCGCAACGGCTGCGGCGGCGATTGAGGGCCTTCGCGCCCGTGAGGAGGCAAAGAACTGACCAACGACCAGCAGGCCACCCGGGTCGCCACGAGTGCCGCTACTGGCCAATTCCGGCGCCAGCCACCACTCGCACCAGAGCGAACCCGTTGACCTCGCCCCCTCCGGCGCGGTTGTCTGGCGATATGACAGTGCCAACTCCGGATGCGTGGACGCGTGTCGATCACTACCTGACAGAGACTCTTGTCGAGCAGGATGCTGCGCTCGAGGCGGCACTTGCCGATCAGAGCAGCGCTGGGCTGCCGGCGATCGAGGTAGCCCCCGTGAACGCCAAGTTCCTGCACCTGCTCGCAAGAATCGCCGGCGCCCGCCGGGTGCTTGAGGTCGGCACGCTCGGTGGGTACTCGACGATCTGGCTGGCCCGCGCGCTTCCCGCTGGGGGGAGGGTGATTACGATCGAGGCGGAACCGGTCAACGCGTCGATCGCGCGCGCCAACCTCGATCGAGCGGGCGTCGGAGATCGCGTTGAGGTCCGCGTCGGGAAGGCCGCTGACGTCTTGCCGGCCCTGGGGGAGGGCGACCCGTTCGACCTCGTCTTCATCGACGCGGACAAGGAGTCCAACACGCTCTACCTCGACTGGGCTGCGCGCCTCGGGCGTCCGGGAACCGTTGTCGTCGTCGACAACATCGGCCGATCCGGCCAGGTCGCCGATCCGCTCGACACGACCAGCCAGGTCGTCGGTACCCGGCGCGGACTCGAGATGCTCCGCGATGATCCGCGGTTCGATGCGACTGCCCTGCAGACCCTCGACCGCAAGGGATGGGATGGGATCGCGCTCGCGGTGGTGGTCTGAGCTTTTCTCCGCCCAGCGGGCCTGTGGCGCAGCATCCGTCGTCACTAGACTCGATGTCGGACCGACGACGCTCCGACACAACCCTCCCAAACAAGGAGTCCTTTCGTGGCATTGATTGAGGCTGTAGGCGCGCGCGAGATTCTCGATTCGCGCGGCAACCCGACCGTCGAGGTGGAAGTCCTCCTCGAAGACGGCACCGTTCAGCGGGCGGCCGTCCCGTCCGGTGCATCCACCGGCGCATTCGAGGCGTATGAACTGCGTGACGGCGACAAGAGCCGGTACGGCGGCAAGGGCGTGCTCAAGGCCGTCGCTGCCGTCATCGACGAACTCGGCCCCGCGCTTGAGGGCGTGGATGCCAGCGAGCAGCGCATCGTCGATGAGATCCTCATCGAGACCGATGGCACCGACAACAAGTCGCGCTGCGGCGCGAACGCGATCCTCGGCGTGAGCCTGGCCGTCGCCAAGGCCGCGGCCGACAGCGCCGATCTCCCGCTGTTCCGCTACCTCGGCGGACCCAACGCGCACGTGCTGCCCGTTCCGCTGTTCAACGTCATCAACGGTGGCGAGCACGCCGACAACGGCATCGACTTCCAGGAGTTCTTCCTCGCACCCATCGGCGCTGAGACCTACGCCGAGTCGCTGCGCTGGGGCACCGAGACCTACCACGTCCTCAAGGGCGAG
Source organism: Microbacterium sp. UBA1097 (assembly GCF_002313585.1). Classification (NCBI taxonomy): domain Bacteria; kingdom Bacillati; phylum Actinomycetota; class Actinomycetes; order Micrococcales; family Microbacteriaceae; genus Microbacterium; species Microbacterium sp. UBA1097. The sequence continues at coordinate 21,646 of NZ_DCBW01000069.1, forward strand.
CTGAAGGCTGCGGGCTTCTCGACCGGCCTCGGTGACGAGGGTGGTTTCGCCCCCGACCTGCCCAGCAACCGCGAGGGCCTGGACTTCCTCATGAAGGCGATCGAGAAGGCCGGCTTCACCCCCGGCAAAGACATCGCCGTGGGTCTGGATGTCGCTGCCACCGAGTTCTTCTCCGACGGTGTCTACACCGTCGAGGGCAAGCCGTGGACGGCAGCTGAGCTGACCGACTACTTCGCGGACCTCGTCGCGAACTACCCGATCGTCACGATCGAGGACGCGCTCGCCGAGGACGACTGGGACGCGTGGAAGGCTCTCACCGACGCGATCGGCTCGAAGGTGCAGCTGGTCGGTGACGACCTGTTCGTGACCAACCCGAGCCGCCTGCAGCGCGGCATCGACCTGGGTGTTGCCAACGCGCTGCTGGTGAAGGTCAACCAGATCGGCACGCTCTCCGAGACCCTGGATGCCGTGGCTCTTGCCACCTCCAACGGCTACCGTTCGATGCTGTCGCACCGCTCGGGCGAGACCGAAGACACCACGATCGCCGACCTGGCGGTCGCCGTGAACTGCGGTCAGATCAAGACCGGTGCGCCTGCCCGCAGCGAGCGTGTCGCGAAATACAATCAGCTTCTGCGCATCGAAGAAGAACTCGGCGACGCGGCGGTCTTCGCCGGTCGCGGTGCCTTCCCGCGATTCAAGGGCTGATGCGCTCGAACTGACCTGACGAGAGGGGAGCCGCGATGACGAATCCGGCTCCCCCTTCTCGTTCCCGCGGTGCTCGCTCGGCGCGCCGCGTCGACGTGCGGGGCTGGCTCGGCGGCATCCGGCTCTCGGGTTTCATGGTGATCATGCTGGGCCTCGTCGTTCTCGCGGCCTTCGTCCTGGTTCCGACCGTGGGCACCTACCTCGAGCAGAGGCAGCGGATCGCGGCACTCGAACAGGCTGTGCAGGTAACTCAGGACGAGATCGCAGCTCTCGAGACCGAGAAAGACCGGTGGCAGGACCCGGCCTACATCACGACGCAGGCTCGGGAGCGGCTCTATTACGTGCGCCCCGGTGAGGTCGTGTATCTCGTCGACGATGATCTTCCCGACTCGGCGATACCCGCAGAGCAGGCGCCCGTGAGCGATGAGGTCGTGCAAACCACGACCGACTGGATGTCGCAGCTCGTGCGCTCGGTGACCGCGGCGGGGCTCGCGAAGACCGCCGCGCTTCCGGTCATCGGGATCCCCGATCCTGAGCCGACTCCCTCGGAGTCGACAGTCGCGCCGTGACCGGCGCTCGGGTCCGGAAAGCAGCAACTGCCTGACGAGTCTGCGTCGCCGCAGGACACGCAGCCGAACTTCAGGAGCTCATCGGTAGCCTGGAGAGGTGTCCAGGCCTCCGTTCGCTCCCGTTACCGAGGCTGAACTCGCCGTTCTGCGCGAGCAGCTGGGTCGCCCGGCTCGAGGAGTGCTCGGGATCGCCGCGCGCTGCGCCTGCGGAAACCCGACGGTTGTCGCCACCGCCCCGCGACTTCCCGACGGCACGCCGTTTCCGACGTTCTATTACCTGACGCATCCGGGTGCGACGGCGGCGATGTCGGCGCTGGAGGCCGACCACACCATGCGTGAGCTCGCCGATCAGCTGGAGGCAGATGAGGAGGTCGCGGCGGCCTACCGTCTCGCGCACCAGAGCTATCTCGAGGACCGCGCCCAGTATGGCGACCCCGAGGAGATCGCGGGCATCTCGGCGGGCGGCATGCCGACACGCGTGAAGTGTCTGCACGCTGTGCTGGCGCACTCGCTTGCCGCGGGGCCGGGGGTGAACCCGATCGGGGACCGGGCGCTGGCGCTGGCGGATTGGTCGCCGGAACGATGCGTGTGCGCTGACCCGGGAGCTGCCATCCGCACCGTCGACGCGGTTTCCGAGGAGCCGGCGTGAGTCCTGCGATGACGGAGCGCCGCAGTCGCCCCCTTGGGCGGCTGGCGGCCGTCACGCTCGCTGTCGTCGGCATCATCGCGCTGCCCGGTTTCACCGTTCCCCCCTCGCCGTCGCCGTCTGAGGCCGACCCGCTCCGGGCGGCCGAGTACTGGCTCGACGATTACGGCATCCGGGACGCCTGGAAAACCTCCACGGGCGCAGGCGTGAAGATCGCCATCATCGACACCGGAATCGGCAAAGGACCCCCGGAGTTCTCGGGAGTTGTCGGCGGCACGGATGTCTCTGGCCTCGGGTCGCCGGACGGTCGCACGCCCGTGGGAGCGCGAGACCCCGATCACGGCAGCTGGGTCGCGTCCCTCGCCGCCTCCCGCGGAACGAGCCCGGAGACGGGCATGATCGGTGTGGCACCGGATGCCGAACTCCTCTCGATCTCAGTCGGATTCGGCGTGTCGGCATCCGTCCCCTTCACGGAGCAGATCGCTCAGGCGATCTATTGGGCTGTCGACAACGGCGCCGACATCATCAACCTGTCGTTCACGACGAATACCCCGGACTGGGATCGCAGCTGGGACGACGCATTCATGTATGCCTTCGAACACGATGTCGTGGTCGTCGCGGCCGCCGGAAACCGGGGGAGCGGGACGGGAGTCGTCGGTGCCCCGGCAACGATCCCCGGTGTTCTCGTGGTCGGCGGCGTGGATCCGCAGGGGCGCGCAAGCCTGGACGCCTCGACGCAGGGCATCACGATCGCTGTCGTTGCGCCGAGCGAGAAGCTCCTGGGCGTCTCTGCCGACGGCACCGTGGTCGAATGGCCCGGCACCAGTGGTGCTGCCCCGATTGTGGCGGGTATTGCCGCACTCGTGCGTTCCGCCTATCCCGACATGGATGCCGACAATGTCATCAATCACATCATCCGCACCGCGACCCCGCCCGCCGGAGTGACGGAGCTTCCCGATCCGCTCTACGGGTACGGCCTGGTGGATGCGCAGGCCGCGGTGACGGCATCCGTACCCGCGGTCAGCGAGAACCCCCTGGGGAGCCTCGCGGAGTGGATCACCATCTACCGTCGGGCAAATCTCGTGCCCGATCCCGAGCCGACAGTTCCCCCCGCCGCAGTCGAACCCCTCCCTCCCGTGGAGCAGCAGGCTGCGGCCTCGCCGCTGCTGCCGAGTACCGAGTCACTGCTGTATGGGACTGTTCCGCTGACGGCGGGCACGGTCGCGGCTATACTGGTGGCGCTCGGCGTCACCGCTGCTGTCCGACGCGTCCGATTGGCGTCCCGCGCCCCCCGCCGCTGAAACATCTCAGGAGTTCTCCCATCGTGAGCAACACCACGCCCAGGATCCTTATTGTCGGCGGAGGGTATGCCGGCTTTTACACGGCCTGGAAACTCGAGAAGCACCTTCGCCGCGGCGAAGCACAGGTGACGATCGTCGACCCGCTTCCGTACATGACCTACCAACCGTTCCTTCCCGAGGTCGCTGCGGGCTCGATCGAGGCTCGCCACTCGGTGGTGTCGCTGCGTCGTCACCTCAAGCGCACGCGCGTCGTGACGGCCAAGATCACCGGAATCGACCACGCCAACAAGGTAGCGACGGTTACTCCGGCCCTCGGTGAGCCGTGGCAGGAAGAGTACGACCAGATCGTGGTCACCGCGGGCGCCGTCTCGCGCACCTTCCCGATCCCCGGGATCGCCGACAACGCCATCGGGCTGAAGACGATCGAAGAGGCCGTCGCGATCCGCGACAAGCTCTTCTCGAACTTTGACAAGGCAGCGACCCTTCGCCCCGGACCCGAGCGGGAGCGCCTGCTCACCGTCGTCGTCGTGGGTGGTGGGTTCGCGGGCATCGAGGTCTTCGCCGAGCTTCGCTCCATCGCATCCGCTCTGCTCAAGAAGTACCCCGAGCTGAGCTTCGACGAGACCCACTTCCACCTCATCGAGGCGATGGGCCGGATCATGCCCGAGGTCTCGCTTGAGACTAGCAAGTGGGTCATGAAGTCACTCGGTGAGCGCGGTGCAGCAGTCCACCTCGACACGCAGGTCACCGGAGCGGTCGGCGGCAACGTCGAGCTCTCCACCGGGGAGGTCATCCCGAGCGATCTGATCGTCTGGACCGCCGGTGTCATGGCAAACCCGACAGTCGTGCGGGGCAGCGACCTGCCCGTCGAGGAACGTGGCCGCATCCGTACCCGCGCCGACCTTCGCGTCGGCAGCGAGGATGAGATCGTCGAGGGTGCCTGGGCCGCCGGTGACGTTGCGGCGGTGCCCGACCTCACGGGCGGTGGCGTCGGCGGGTACTGCGTTCCGAACGCGCAGCACGCCGTGCGTCAGGCCAAGCTCATGGCCAAGAACATCACCGCGGTCCTGCGCGGCGAGCTTCCCGTCGAGTACGTGCACAAGAACCTCGGCGCCGTCGCGGGTCTTGGTCTGTACAACGGTGTATTCCAGTCGGGCAAGCTTGCGCTCAAGGGCTTCATCGCCTGGCTTGCGCACCGCGGCTACCACGGCCTGGCGATGCCGTCGTGGGAGCGCAAGTGGCGGGTCATCTGGGGTTGGTGGAACAACCTCTGGCTCGGCCGTGACATCGTGAACCTGTCGACCGTGCAGCACCCGCGGTACGTGTTCGAGGAGTTTGCGGCGCGTCCGAAGCCAAAGCCGGCCGAGTCGGAGCCTGAGAAGGTCGCCGCGAAGTCCTGACACTGTCGGTCGCGGGCGCCCCTGCGGGTAGCGTGGGATCGCTGATCACGGCGCGCCCCCGTAGCCCAATGGCAGAGGCAGGCGACTTAAAATCGCTCAAGTGTGGGTTCGAGTCCCACCGGGGGTACACGGCACCGTGCCGCGCGCAGCGCGGCGGGGTGCCGTGTCGCTTTGGTGGGCGAGAAGCCCACTCGGGCCCACGCCGCCGGAGGCTCCGCGCGCTGCGCAGCGGCGCGTGGAGTGGCGGTGGGGCGGGGTTCGAGAGCCACACTGGGGGTGTGCGGGTGTGTCACTCGTTGCGGGTGATGCGGGCGGCCGCTCCCGGGGCGATGTGGTGGAGGGTGGTCAGGATCCGTGCACGACCGATGACGATCTCGTCCTTGCCGCGCTCGATCGCCTGGGCCGCTTGCTGGGCGGCATCCTCGGGCGATATCTTGCCGCTCCCGCGACCGCGGGTCGTATCGGTATCCACAAGCGGGAGCATGATGCGAATCGAGCTCAACTGGGGGTGGCTCTTAGCCCACTGGTAGCGAAGCGACAGGGCGAATGCGGCGAGTCCCGCCTTGGCGGCGCAGTAGGCGGGCGCGGACTGTTTGGGCGCAAAGCCGAGCGTGCTCGTGATGAAGGCGACCCCAGCGCATGACTGTTCTTCGAGATGAGGGCGCGCGAGGGCGGTCAGGGCGAGCGGTGCCTCCAAATCGACTCGGATCTCGCGGAGCGAGGCCTGCTCGGCCTGCGCGGATGTGTCCGCGTCGAACCGGATGCCGGTTTGCGTCGCTGCGTTGTTCACGAGGAGCGTCAATCCACCGAGGTGATCAGCGGCGGTCTCGATGAGACGTCGCCGGTCACCGGGATCTTCGACGTCCGCGACGATCCCGGTGAGTCCGTGCGCGTTCGCCGCGGCGACGGCTTCGACGGATCGTCCGCAGACCGCGACGAGGGCGCCCGTGCTCTGCATCCGGCGCGCCAGGGCCCATCCGAACCCGCGGGTGCCGCCCGTTATCAGCACACGCTCAGTGAGCGCGGTCGGCGCGCTCACGCAGCACCGGCGCCTGTCTCTGCGGCGCGGTAGCCGTCCTCGATCCCCACGAGAATCTGGTCGACGCGGAAGTACGGCTCGGAGAAGAAGGAGGTGTCGCGGAGCTTCTCGAAGAGAAGATTCCAGTCCGCAAGGTCGGTCACGTGGGCGATGAGGATGTCGGACGACGCGGCGGAGTAGGACTCCACGTCGATCCACTGGGTGTGGATTCGGGGGTGCGCCGCGAACGCGGTGAGCAGTTCGTCGGCACGGACGGCGGCGCGTCGTTCGTGGGGGAGGCGGAGCCAGGAGGGGAGTGCCGTGAGATGGACGAAGACGACGAATCGGGTTTCTGTAGCAGCTGCTTCGTTAATCATGAGGCGAGCGTATATGTAGCAACTGCTACAGTCAAGGAGTGGCGAGACCCATTGATGCGCAGCGACGACAGGAACTGCTCGACGGCACTGTGGACTACCTCATCGGGCACGGAGTCGCCGGACTTTCACTGCGACCCCTCGCGGACGCGTTGGGAACGAGTGATCGGATGCTCATTCACCACTTCGGCTCGAAGCAGGAGCTGCTCACCCAGGCGCTCGCGGCAAGCGCGCCCCGTGTGCCCCCGTTCGACACCAGCGCGCGCCTCGACGACACCATCCTCGGCATATGGCACGCCATGGCCGAGGGGAGTCAACGAGCCCGCGTCATGCTGACGCTCGAAGTGATGGCGCTTGCCGTTCACGACGAGACACTCCGACCTCTCGCTCTGGCAACGACCACGGAGTGGCTCGACCGCGTTACGGAAGCACTTGAGCGCCACCCGGCCTACAGTGGTGATCCGCGTGAGGGCGCCACCCTCCTCGTCAGCGGACTGAAGGGGTTCGCTCTCGATCTCTACGTGACGGGAGACACTGCGCGCGTGGAGTCGGCCGTGCGGCGGCTCGCTCGAGCGCTCGTCGACCTCTAGTGGCGTGTGGATGGCTGCCGCATGGGTTCGAATGCTTCACTCGCTCGATTGGCATGACCATGCGATCTCGCGCTCGAACTGGCCCGTGCGTGAAATGGCCGCACCTGCTCCGTTCCCGCCAGCGCGACCGCGAGATCGTCGCGGTCTGCGGGCAGGAATCCCAGGCTTTGCCAGAACGGTCCCGAGCGGCGGCTGAAGAGCCACGCGCGCCGCACCCCCTCCTGCGAGGCTTGGTGGAGGGCGAACCGCGCCGCTTCCGCGCCTCGGCCACCAGACCGGAGGCGCGGAGTGACCGCGACGCTCCGGATGAGTACGTGAACACCGTCGGCGCTCAGTTCGTACCCGGCGCTTGCGACGATGGCGCCGGTGGGGTCGCGCTCGATCCACAGCCGCGCGGTCGGCGAGTCCAGCCCGCTCGCGGTGAGATCCACGCGGCCGAGAAACTCCTCGAGGTCGTGGATATCGCCCACCTGACATGGCTCGAGTCTCACGTGCCAAGTCAATCACCGATGGGCCGCGCGGGCGTGTCAATGTCGGAACCCCCTCGTAGTGTCGGGGTATGGATGAGGTTGGCATGGGCGAGTCGGGGCAGCGGCCCGAGGGTCCGGATGCTGACGTGTTCCTGTATGAGGGTGATGTGCGGGAGTGGGATGCCGAGGTGGCGGGGTGGGTGCCGCCGCGTCCGGACGCTGTCGCCCTCGTGTTGGAGGCTGCCGACCTGGAGGCGGTGTTCGCGGCGCAACGGTTCGCTCGGGTCGATGACCTCCGCCTGGAGGCTCTCGATGATGTGTCGCGGTATGGGGGCGGGTCGCGGGAGCTGGTGATGCGCTCCCTCCGGCTGGAACTCGCGTCTGCTCTGCGGATCACGGAGAACGCGGCGGGGATGA
>NZ_DCBW01000070.1:0-2466 GCF_002313585.1 Microbacterium sp. UBA1097
GGAGTTATGCGATGTCCTCGTCATCCACCGCGACCGCAGTCGTCCCGAGCGCCCTGCGTGATCTGTATCTGGGCTGGTCCGAGCTCATGGCCACCCACGAGCTGGACATGCGGCTGTTCCGCAGCATCTTCGATGAATGGCACCAGCCGACCATCGAACCGGAAAATGTCACCTACAAGGAGGAGACGGTCGGCGGCGTGCCCGGCATCTGGGCGTTCCCGGCCGGAGCCGATCGCTCCAAGGTCCTCCTCTACACGCACGGCGGCGGGTTCGCCGTCGGCTCTGCGGCCAGCCACCGGAAGCTCGCCGCGCACGTCGCGAAGGCGGCCGGGGTAACAGCGTTCGTGCTGGACTACCGTCGCGCGCCCGAGCACCCGCACCCCGCCCAGGTAGACGACGGGGTCGCGGCGTTCGAGGCCCTGCTGGAGCGGGGGGTCCACCCCGAGGACGTCACCACCATCGGCGACTCGGCGGGAGGCAATCTCGCCATCGCCATCCCGTTGGCGTTGAAGGCGAAGGGACGGCCGCTGCCCGGGCACGTCATCGCGTTCTCCCCGTGGCTGGACATGGAGAACCGCGGCGCGACGCTGGTCACCAACGATGCGACCGACGCGCTGATCTCCGTGCCGCTCCTGGAGGGCATGATCGCCGGCGTGCTGGGGGAGACCACCAGCCCGTCGGCGCCGCTCGCGAACCCGCTCTACGCGGATTTCACCGGGTTCCCCCCGCTGTACGTCAACGCCGGTTCGGTCGAGTCGTTGGTCGACAATGCCGGCTCTTCGGACATTCGGTGGGGGTCATGGGGCCAGGCCGCCAGCGGCGAGGAGCATCCGGAGCCTGTAGTTCTCGCGGTTACGGAACCCGCGGGCGAGACGGCGATGCAGTTCGATGATCCCGTTCACTGCCTCGGTTCCTCCGTTGTTGGCCCGGCCGGTGGTGAAGTAGGCCAGGAACGCGTCCTTCCACCGGCGCAGGGTGCGGCCGAGGCGGGCGATCTCCGGGATCGGGCAGGTGGGGAATGTCGCGACGACCTGCTCGGCGATCCGCCGCCCCTCTGCGAGGTCCCTAGCGTGGTAGGCGGAGCGCAGCTTCTGCGCGCACTGCCACGCGACGTGCACGGCGTCGTGGGCGGGATCGACGGCGATCGCGGCGTGAAGGCGGGCGCGTTGCTTCTCAGTGAGGTTCTCCGCGCCGGCGCGGAGAATGGTCTGGATCCCGAACAGTGGGTCGCCTTTGCGGCCCCGGTGCCCGAGGGTGTCTTGCTGCACCCGCCGGCGGACCTCGTCGACCGCGGTGGTGCCGAGCTTGACGACGTGGAACGCGTCCAGCACCGCAACGGCGTCTTGGAGGGTGTCGTCGATCGCGCGTTTGTAGCCGGCGAACGGGTCCAGCGCCGCGATCTGCACGTTGCGCCGGAACGCGTCGCCGCGTTCCTTCAGCCATCCCGCGTAGGCGGTCCCGGAGCGGCCTGGCACGAGATCCAGCAGCCGGGCATGTGTCTTCCCGCTGCTGTCGCGGGTGAGGTCGACCATCCCGGTCAGCTCCCTCGACCCGCGCCGACGCGGGTCGACGTGATGCCACACATGCTCATCGACGCCGAGCGTGGTGACGTTCGCGAACCGGGACTCGTCCGCGGCGAGCTTCACCAACTCGGATTCGACGGCGCGCCACACCGTCTTCCACGAAGTGCCCAGCTGACGGCGGATTCCTTCAATGGTGGCGTGTTCGCGCCGGAGTTGCCCGACTGCCCAGGCGATGGCTCGTTTCGTGATCGACCCGCGGTGGGCAACTAGCGATGGAATCTGTTCGACGAACGTCTTCCGCGCGCAGCTATCCTCGTCACACCTGAAGACCCGTTGCCGCCAGACGATCCGCACCCGAGTGGGCCCGGGAACGTCATGTAGCACCCGGCGGCGGCGCCCGCGGCCGACCGCGACGACACCGCACCCAGGGCACCCATTCGGTGTCGCAGAGCTCGAAACCGTCACGACTAGAACCCCGTCGCGGCGGTCGACGTGTTCGACATGGACACCATCGAGTCCGAGCAGCAGGTCGCAGCAGGAACAAGGATAGGAGGTGGGGCGCGCGTCAGTGCACCCCGAATTATCGTGAGACACGTCGAAGGTCCTTGTTGGTATTGCCACGGAGGAGCAGTGAATGCCAGCCCCTGAGCGCCCTCGGCAGAGCATCTGACTGGGTCTGGACGTGACGCTCTCCCGAGGTGTCGCGCTTGTCGGTGCGCAGATTTCGTCCGCGCTCCGTCTTCAACTCGGAGCCGGGCGACGACGCGTTCCGGCGTGGGCGGCCCTTGTCTGCGACGGCGGCCCTGACAAACTTGAGGGCACAGGTGGTGGAGCCTGTCGACGACTCACCGAGCCCAAGGTTCTCCAGTCGGGTGGGCGCTCTGGTCGTTCAGCGCTCCCAATTTGGTGAACGATCATGGCGGGGCGCCGAGTTCCGGCGCCC
>NZ_DCBW01000070.1:2768-2902 GCF_002313585.1 Microbacterium sp. UBA1097
CGCCGAGTTCCGGCGCCCCGCCATGTCTTGGGTTCCCCGTTCGACGCCTTACGGGGAGTTCGCTAGACCTGTGGAGTTAGTTGAGCCAAGTCTGGATCTGCGACACGGCGGTGCTGTCCCAGGTGAGCCGGATG
>NZ_DCBW01000070.1:3193-10374 GCF_002313585.1 Microbacterium sp. UBA1097
GTGCTGTCCCAGGTGAGCCGGATGTGGTTCAGGTTGAGCGTGACATTGCCGGCTACCGCTCCAATGGCTCCGGTGTCGCTGCAGCTGTTGAGGAGGATGGTGCCGTCGCTGGGCCCGTCTGTCTCGTTGTTCCAGCTCGGGATGTTGGGGTTGTTCCCGCAGAGCAGGTATGTGGAGATGGTCGACGGAATGGTGGAGCTGCGCACGGTGCCAATGAGGGACCCTTGGGAGATGGCGTAGTCGATCCCGTAGCTCTGGCCGTAGGAACCTGTTCCTCCGTAGTACGTGGTCCACGCGTCGGGGTTGGCGAGGTTGATCGGGTAGGTGCTGTCCCAGCGTTTGAGCATCTGGCGGATGCCGGGAAAGTAGTCGCCGGAGGGGGTGACGTACGCGGTCAGCTCGGGGTGGGAGTAGAGCACGCCGTAGCAGTTCTGCCAGATTGCTGCTGTGCCGCCGATCGTCCCGCCTCCGCATTCGGGGTAGGTGCTGATCGCGGGCCAGGTGCCGTGCCGAAAGGTGTAGTCCCACCCGTTGTTGGGGCCGCCGATGAGCACGAGCTTGCGAATGTCGCCGGCGTAAGCGGTGCCCCAACTCTGCTTCACGCTGGATGCGTACATGCGGCTGGCGAGGGTTCCCATTGACCATGCGACGACGTCGACCTGTGAGGCTCCCGTTTGGGCTTTGATGACGTCGATCGCGTCCCGAATCTGTTCGGCGTCGTTGTAGTTGTTGCCGACGATGTGTGGGAACGTGATGCCGAAGACCTTGTACCCGGCTGTTGCGAGCGACTGCATGAGCCCGGTGGTGGGGCACGTGCTGGCGCCGCAGCCAATCGGGCTCGTGCTGGGGTTCGCATACGCATAATCCGCGGTCTCGTAGGCGCCCGGGACCAGGAGCACGGGGATAGTCTTCGGGTTGGTCGACCATCCGGGCCCGTAGGAGAGCAGGAATCGCCCGGCGTTCGGTTTGGCGGCGCCGAAGAACGTGAGCCGCTGCCCCGTCTGATCCAGGCGCCCGTCTGACGGATACTGCGCCGGGATAAAACCGGGGTTGGAGTCGTACCAGCGCTCGACCTTCGACCACCCATAGGACGGTGAGGTGAAGGTCGCCTCGAGCGTGACTGGCCCGGTTGCCGAAGCGGCGGCCGGCGCCGTCACGATGGCACCGATGAGCGCCAGCGACGCGAGGACGGCCGCTGCCCGTCCGGGTTTGAGCGTGAGGTTCTTCATCGTTCACACCCCCCCTTCTACGGCGGCATTGGCGCCGACCGACTCCGGGAGGGTCCTACCCTCCATCGCATCGGTGAGCGCGTCGTTCCATTCCGCACGGTTCTCGATGAAGGCGACGTGGCCGCTGTTCTCGAAGTGAGTCAGAGTCGAGTTCGGAAGCAGACGGTGGGCTTCTTCGCTCCAGCGGGGATCCCAGATGATGTCGTGGCGGCCGGTGAACACGTGCACCGGAATCTGAATCGACGGGAGGACGCTGCGCAGGTCGTTGTCGATAAGTGCCTGGATGCTCGTGAGTCCGACGAATGCGGGGACCTTCCACCCGATCTGCACGAACCAGTCTTTGGTGGGGTTGAGGTCGGTTCGGTGGAAGTTGTTGCCATAGAGGCCGGCGATGGTCTCGGTGCGGGCGAGCCGGACGGCGTCGATGAGTCCCTGTACGTCGTCGGCCGGGGTGCCGTAGAGGGCGTCCTCGGCTTGCCAGAACCGGGGGCCGCTGCCGGTGATGACAACGCGAGCGAGGTGCTCGGGGTGCTCGTGCGCGTACTTGAGGGCGATGTGTCCGCCCATGGACCAGCCGACGAGCGTCACGGCGTCGAGTCCGAGCTTCTCGATGAGGACGTGCAGGTCCCTGACGAAAAGGTCGTAGGTGTAGTCGCCCCAGGGCTTGTCCGAGTCACCGTGGCCGCGGAGGTCGACGGTGATGCATCGGTAGTGGTGGGCGAGGTCGAGAACCTGCAGGTCCCAGGCGTCGGCGCTGCCGCCCCAGCCGTGGATGAACACGATCGGGGCGCCGATGCCACGATCCTCGTAGTGCATGTTGATGCCGGGCTCGACTTCAATGACGGGCATGGCGGTTTCCTCTCTTCAGGGATGGGTGAGGTGAAGGTCGTTCATGAATGACGAGATCGTCTCCGCGATCAGAGCGGGCTGTTCGAGGTGTACGACGTGTCCGGCTGCCCGGATCTCGCTGTAGGTCGCGTCGGGCAGGGCTTCGGCGAGGAGGCGCCCGTTCGCGACCGGGACGATCTGGTCGTCTCTGCCGTGGATCACCAGCGTGGGCGAGCTGATCCGGCTCACGTCGAGGCCTGCTGCGAGGAAGGTCTCGCAGGCGGCGAATTGTGCTCGCCAGGTCTGCTGCGGTGTGGGGTGGGTGAGGCGTGCCCCGAGCAGTTGCTCGAACTGCTCGGGATGCTCCTGGGGCCAGCCGGGCCGGAACGAGAGCGGCATGGTCCGCCGCGCGTAGAGGTCTGGAGCCTGCCCTGCTGCTGCCTGCCACGCGCGGGTCGTCGAGACCGGCACAGGCTCGGACCGCGGGCCCCCGGGGCTGGTCCCTATCAGAATCAGTGCGCTGACCATGTCTGGGTAGGCCGCAGCGAGGGTCTGCGCGATATAGCCGCCCATCGAGTGCCCGATCACAACGAGCGGCGAGCGGAGCTCGTTGATGGCTCTCGCCGCGTCGTCGGCGAGGTCGTCGATGGAGCATGGCCCCTGAAGTGTCGACGATTGTCCCGTGCCGCGATTGTCGAGGCTCCACAGGCCGTAGCCGGTCGGGAGGTTGTCCCGCAGCGGTTTCGTTTCCCAGCTCGCGTAGCCAAGGCCGTGCACCATCAGGCAGGTGGGAGCTCCCTGCCCCTCGAGGTGCAGAAGCGTCCCGTCCGGTGTCTTGAGGCTCCGGCGCTCGAGGAGGCCCGTCATGCGCACGCCCCGGGGAACTGGATGATCTGTCGGATGGCTTCACCGCGGGCGAGGGCGTCGAAGCCCGCGTTGACCTCGGACAACGGGATATGGGTGGAGATGAGCTTCTCCAGCGGCAGCTTGCCTGTCCGCCAGAGAGTCTCGTAGTACGGGATATCTCTAGAAGGGACGGCGGACCCGAGATAGCTGCCGACGATTTCTCTCGCGCCGGAGACGAGGTCAAGCGGGGACATGCGCGCTTGTGCGGTCGGTGCAGGCAGCCCGACGGTGACGGTGCGCCCCCCGGGTGCGGTGAGCTTGACCGCGGTCTCGAATGCGGGCACGACCCCGGCGCACTCGACAACGACGTCCGCGACGAGATGCTCGGCCAGTGCCTGGCTGGGGGTGAGCGCGCGGTGTGCGCCGAAAGCGGGCGCTGCAGCCACCTTGTCCGGATTCGCGTCAACGCCGATGACCGTAACTCCGTCGAGAGAGGCTGCGACAAGAAGCGCCGCCATGCCGACTCCGCCAAGTCCGACGACGGCGACGGTCTGACCGGCATGCGGCCGGCCCGCATTCAGAACTGCGCCACCGCCGGTGAGTACCGCACACCCCAACACTGCCGCGACGTCCGGCGGCACGTCATTGCCGACCGGGACAACCGAGCACCGATCCATCACCGCATAGGTCGCAAAGCCGGAGACTCCGAGATGATGGGCGACGCTTTCACCGTCCCGATGCAGGCGGCGACCACCTGCGATGAGCGCCCCCTCGCCGTTCGCTCGCGACCCGACCGTGCACGGCAGACGACCGTCGGTCTTACAGGCCGCGCAGGCGCCGCACCGAGGAAGAAACGCCGCCACCACGCGCTGCCCAACGCACAGGTCGGTAACATCCTCGCCGGCATCGACGACGATCCCCGCCGCCTCGTGTCCGAGCAGCATGGGCAGAGGACGTTCCCGGTTCCCGTCCACGACCGACAGATCCGAGTGACAGATCCCCGCAGCTTCGATGCGCACGAGGACTTCGGTCGGACCCGGAGGATCGAGTTCCATCTCTGTGACCACCAGCGGACGACTCGCGGCATAGGGCGGCTGCGCACCGCTGCGTTCGAGCACTGCTCCGTGGATCTTCATATGCCGTCTTCCTTGAGGGTCCTCCCATTTTCGAAGCTCACGATGGCAACATCTATGTTGCTACCCACGGATCCGTGTCATTCTTGTGTTGAACTCAACACTGGAGCCCCTATGACCGCACCCACGGATCTGTTCCACGCCATCGCGCAGGATCTGACCGCTCTGCAGGATCCCGATCTGATCCTGACCGGGCTGGTTCGGCGGGTGCGAGTGGCACTCGGCACCGATCTCGCGTATGTGAGCCTGAACGATGCGGAGGGCCGGGAGACCCACATCCAGTTCTCAGACGGTGTTCGCACGCCCGGGTACGCTGCGATCGCAATGCCCATTGGAACGGGCGTGCTCGGGATGGCCGCCGCAGGTGTCATCGCCGAGAGCCCCGACTACCTCCCCGACCTTGCGAAGCTGCATATCGCGGACGTTGACGTTGCGGTCAACGGCGAAGGGGTTCGCGCGATCCTCGGTATTCCGTTGCGTGCAGGCGGCGAGGTCGTGGGGGCGCTCACCGTGGCAAACCGCACGCCAGGGTCGTTCACGCCCGATCAACGAGCGTTGCTGGAGTCCGCGGCTCTGATCGGGTCGACGGCTGTCGAGATCTATCTCCTCCGCCGAGATATCGAACAGGGGCGGCAAGAGCTCAATCTCGAGGTCTCCCGCCTTCGCGACCTGATGTCGGACACCGTCGCGGAATTGCGTCTGGCCCGCGAGCTCGTCTCGGTGCTCGTGTCGGGCGGAGGCTCAGCGGATCTGATGTCCACAGCCGCCGAAGCACTCGGAGGAATCGTGCGGTTCGGTGACTCCGGCGCTACCGCGGACAACGCCGGGCGGGCCGTTCCTCTCGAAGGCGGGGGCACCATCGAGTTCATCGGGACTGACCAGGAGCCAACGTCGGACATGGTCGCGCTGGTGGGCGCGTTCGTGTCCACCGCAGCGCTCTACGAGAACGCCATCGAGGACGCACGGCACTTCCAAGAGATCGAACTCGTCCAGCGCCTCGTCGAACCGTCAACACGCACCTCCGGACCTGCACTACGCACCGGGCTACCTGGATCCGGTGCTTACGACGTCGCCGTCGCCGAGATCGATGACCCTCTCGTGCTGCGGCAAGCAGCGGCGAGAGTTCGCAACGCGCTGGGCTCCAAGGCACTCTCAGCCGCGCGACACGGCCACCTCATCATCATTGTCCGACACGGCGACGACACACTCGCCCGTGCAGAAGAAGCACTCTCGTCGTCCCCATATTGGGGCGGTGTTGGCACGGCAGAAACAGACGCGGACCTGTCTGCGGCATGCGGCGAAAGCTTGATGCTTGCCACAGCATCGCGACGCCTTGCCAGGAGGGGCCGGCTGCATGCGCGGACCGACCTCGGAGTCGTGGCCTTCGCGATCGGCGGAACACCAGAGGACGCACATCGTCTCATCCACTCTCAGTTGGCGCCGATCATCAGCGGCACGCCGCGCGATGTCACGCTGCGCGACACCGCATTGAGATATCTCGACTCGCAGGGATCGACCGGCGCCGTCGCCTCTCAGCTCCACCTCCACGAGAACACCGTCCGCCAGCGTCTCTCTCGATTGGATGACATGCTCCCAGGTTGGAGGAACGGACCGAGGAGCCTCGACACCCATCTTGCCTTGCGGGCAGAGGTGCTCCTGGAGCCGCACACCAGCGCTATTGCGTAGGCGGCCTGCACCACGCTGCTATCCGGGCCTTTGGGTTCAGGGCTGGAACCATCGAGCCCGCGGTCGCGGAAGTCGCCTCGGGACCTCGATCTACACGCCCGACTTCACCCCACCGAATGTCCGAAGAGCCACAATGCCATCCGCGTGGCAGAGCGCGCCAAGGGCGCCGGCGTTGACGTCACCCTGCATGTCGCCGAAGGACAGCAGCACGTCTACCCGTTCCTGGCTGGCCGCGACGCGGACGTCGACGCGGAGCTTGCGGCGATCGGCCAGTGGCTTCGCCACTGACCTGCAGCACCCCCACCCACCTCATTCAACGAAGGAGTTGCACCATGACATCCACACAGACCACGGACCTCGACGCGATCGTCGTCGGCGCCGGATTCGGCGGCATCTACCAGCTGCACACACTGCGCGACAAGCTCGGCCTGCGCGTCCGCGGGTTCGAGAAGGGCGCCGGCATCGGAGGCACCTGGTACTGGAACCGGTACCCCGGCGCCATGTCCGACACGGAGAGCCCCTTCTACCGATACTCGTTCGATGACGAACTGCTGCAGGAGTGGGACTGGGCCCGAAAGTACATCGACCAGCCCGACATCCTCAGCTATCTCGAGACCGTCGTCGACCGGTACGACCTCCGCAAGGACTTCCAGTTGAACACCGAAGTCACGTCGATCGTCTTCGACGAAGCCACCAACACCTGGACGGTCGGCACCTCCGCCGGAGAATCCTTCACGGCCCGATACGTGGTGACGGCGCTGGGGCTGCTCGCAGCAACCAACATCCCCGACATCCCCGGGATCGACTCGTTTGAAGGCCGCCTCGTGCACACCGCGGAGTGGCCGGAGGACCTGTCGATCGAGGGCAAGCGGGTGGGGGTCATCGGCACTGGCTCGACCGGAACACAGTTCATCGTCGCCGCGGCCAAGCAGGTGTCGCACCTGACCGTGTTCCAGCGCTCGGCGCAGTACAGCGTCCCCTCCGGCAACGGACCGGTCGGCCCGGGGGAGGTGGACGGATACAAGTCCCGGTTCCCGGAGATCTGGGAGCAGGTCCGAAACTCCGGCGTCGCCTTCGGGTTCGAGGAGTCCACCGTCGCGGCCACCGATGTCGACGAGGCCGAGCGGGAGCGCGTGTTCCAGGCGGCATGGGACCGAGGCAACGGATTCTATTTCATGTTCGGCACGTTCAACGACATCGCCATCAGCCCGGAGTCGAACGAGGCAGCCGCTGCGTTCATCCGCCGCAAGATCGCCGAGACGGTCAAGGACCCGGAGACGGCGCGACTGCTCACCCCGACCCAGCCGTATGCGAAGCGGCCGCTGTGCAACCAGGACTACTACGACGTGTACAACCAGGACAACGTGAAGCTGGTGTCGATCAAGGAGAACCCGATCGTCGAGATCACCCCGCGAGGCGTGAAGACCGCGGACGGCGTGGAGCACGAGCTGGATGTGCT
>NZ_DCBW01000043.1:0-29278 GCF_002313585.1 Microbacterium sp. UBA1097
GCCTGTCGCGCAGGTGCCCCTTCGTCTCCAACTCATCGAGCGCACGCCCCGCGGAGCCCATGGCGATCCGCAGCAGCGAGACCGGCCAGATCACAATGTTGATCCCGGCCGAGCGCAACTGCGCCGTCGAGAACAGCTCGCTCTTCCCGAACTCGGTCATGTTCGCGAGCACCGGCACATCCAGCGCCGCACGCATCCGCTCGAACTCGCCGAGATCACGCATCGCCTCGGGGAAGATCGCGTCGGCACCGGCATCCACCAGCGCCTTCGCGCGGTCGATCGCGGCATCCAGTCCCTCGATGGCACGGATGTCGGTGCGAGCCATGATGAGGAAGTTCTCGTCCCGACGCGCGTCGACGGCGGCACGGATGCGTTTGACCGCGGTGTCAGCATCGACGACGGCCTTCCCGTCGAGGTGACCGCACCGCTTGGGGTTGATCTGATCCTCGATGTGGGTGCCCGCAAGGCCTGCGTCTTCGAGGGTCTGAATGGTGCGTGCCACGTTCATCGGCTCGCCGAACCCGGTGTCGGCGTCGATGATCGCCGGAAGCTCGGTCATCCGGGCGATCTGCTGCCCGCGGCCCGCGACCTCGGTGAGGGTCGTCAGGCCGATGTCGGGGAGCCCGAGGTCGGCCGCAAGGACGGCACCGGAGATGTAGACCCCCTCGAAGCCCTTGCGCTCGATCAGGCGCGCCGACAGCGGGTTGAAGGCTCCCGGGAATCGCAACAGCTCTCCCGACGCAAGGCGCTCCCGAAACAGCCTTCGCTTCTCGGCCGCGGATGTCTGGCTGTAGAGCATCAGAAGAGCCCCTTGGGCGCGGGCGCCGAGGCGAGAACACCGATTCTCGCGACGATGTTGAGCTGCCCGACCTCGTCTGCCGAGAGCTCAGGGAGGCGCTGGGCGAGGTCGAGGAACCGTTCGATCTCTTCGGGAGCGAGCACGGGCTCGGCAAGCAGCCGGAACTTGCGAACGTAGTCCTCGCGAGCGAACGGCCGCGCGCCCAACGGGTGCGCGTCGGCAACAGCGATCTCGTCGACAACGGTGGAACCGTCGGCCATAACGATCTCCACGCGACCCCCGAAGGCCTTCTCGTCGGGGTCCTCGGAGTGGTAGCGGCGCGTCCACTCGGCATCCTCGGCCGTCGTGATCTTGCGCCAGAGCTCCACCGTGTCGGGCCGTGCGGCACGCTCGGGAAGATACGAGTCGACGTGATGCCACGCGCCGTCCTGCAACGCGACCGCGAAAATGTACGGGATCGAGTGATCGAGGGTCTCGCGAGATGCCTGCGGGTCGTACTTCTGCGGGTCGTTCGCCCCCGAGCCGATGACGTAGTGCGTGTGGTGGCTCGTGTGCAGCACGATGCTCGCGATGTTGGCGGGGTCGCGCAGCTCGGGGCGCTCGGTACCGAGCTTGCGGGCCAAGTCGATCCACGCCTGCGCCTGGTACTCGGCCGAGTGCTCCTTCGTGTAGGAGTCGAGGATCGCCCGCTTGGACTCGCCCGGCGCCGGAAGCGGCACCTCGTAGGCGGCATCCTTGCCATCGAGCAGCCAGGCGATCACGCCGTCCTCGCCCTCATAGATGGGGCTGGGGCTCGTCTCACCGCGCATCGCCCGGTCCACGGCTTCGACTGCCATCTTGCCGGCGAAGGCAGGGGCGTGGGCCTTCCACGTCGAGATCTCGCCCTTGCGGGACTGGCGGGTCGCGGTGGTCGTGTGCAGGGCCTGCCCGACGGCCTGGTAGATCGTCTCGACGGACAGGCCCAGGAGGGTGCCGATGCCGGCAGCTGCCGACGGACCGAGGTGTGCGACGTGGTCGATCTTGTGCTTGTGTAGCGAGATCGCGCGCACGAGGTCCATCTGGATCTCGTAGCCCGTCGCGAGACCCCGCACCACCGCGGCACCATCGGCCCCGACGTGCTGGGCGACGGCCAGGATCGGCGGGATGTTGTCACCCGGGTGAGAGTACTCGGCAGCCAGGAACGTGTCGTGGTAGTCGAGCTCACGCACCGCGACTCCGTTTGCCCACGCCGCCCACTCCGGACTCGTGCGACGCTCGTTCGCGCAGCCGAAGACCGTCGATCCGGCACCGCTGACCGACACCGCGTGGTCGAGCGCCTGCTGTCGTGCAGCACTCACCGGTCGGCGAGTGAGGGATGCCGCCGCAACCGCGGCGTTGTCGATCACGCGGTTGATGATCATGTCGACGACCTCGGGTTCGACCGCTACCGGGTCGGCGGCAACCTCCGCGATGTGCCAGGCGAGTTGTCCCTCGCGGGCGAGGTTCTCGTCGCTGCGGTGGACGCGGACGTGATGCGTGATGGTCATGCTGCTCCGGATTCGGTGCGGGCCTCCGACAGGGAGGCGAGGATGCTGGTGAGGGCGTTGTGGAGGTGGACGTGAGTTGCGTGGGCGGCAAGGTCGGCATCCTGCGCCGCGATCGCGTGCGCAATCAGGGCGTGTTCGCCGACGGAGGCGGAAAGACGGTCGGGATTCTCGCGGGCGAGGCGCCGGACGCGCACGAGGTGAGTGCGGATGGTGTGCAGCGCCGAGCTGAGGTAGGCGTTGTCGACGGCGTCGTCGAGGGCAGCATCGAACCGAGCGATCAGGTCGTAGTAGTGCTCCCGCCCTTCGCCGCGAAGCGACGTGCGGTCGAACTCGGCGGCGAGCGCCGCGAACGCGGCAGGGTCGGCGTGCGTCGCGGCAAGGCGCGCCGCAGCTTCTTCGAGCGCCCGGCGGAACTCGAACAGGGCACGGATGTCATCAGCATCGACGTCCGACACGACAGTGACCCTCGGCGACTGTTGCACGACGAGCCCGTCTGCAGCCAGGCGCGCGAGCGCCTCACGCAGTGGCGTACGGCTCACACCGAGGCGGGCCGCCTGCTCGACTTCGCCGAGCACGGCACCCGCGGGTAGGAGGCCGTCTTGGATCTCGGTCAGGAGCGTCCGGTACGCACGATCGCTCGCTCGCATGGACTCTCCCTTCCCCGCCTCCATGTATACACAAAAGCTATCCAGCTATCAATACTGGTTCCTGTGATAGCTCTAGGTATACAAAGAGCGACGGTTCGCTAGGAGCCGTCCGTTCCCGGCGAGCCCTCGTACAGGCCGATGACATTCCCGTCGGGGTCGCTGATGACCGCCCACCAGCTCGTGTCGTCGATCGGCTGCTTCGACATCAAGACGGCGCCACCGGCATCCGTCGCCGACGCGACAGTCTCGTCGATCGAATCCACCTCGACGTAGGACCGCGGCTGCGTGAAGCCCTCGCTGCGTGGGGCGAGGCCCCCACCGCTGATCTGGTTCGGCGCCTGCCACATCGGGTAGCCCTCGAAACCGGGAGCCTCTCGGATCTGCCACCCGAAGAGCCGTTCGTAGAACGCTGTCGCTGCCGCCATGTCGGCGACCGGAATGTCGATGTGCGTGATGTCACCGTGTGCCATGTCGTTCTCCTCGATGAGCGCTGAGCAGCCGGGACTCACCCGACGGTGCAAGTCTGATCGTCGCGCGGGGCACTGACAAGGGCGTTCGTCACGCCGAACCTGCAATGCACACCGTGCGACGATGAGGCAATGGATGACGCATCGGCTGCCGAACTGCGGAGGCTCCGCGCCCGGGCATACGGCCCCGACGCCGACCTGCTCGAGGACCCCGCCGCCAGCTCGCGCCTGATGGAACTTGAAGCACAGCTTCGAGCGGAGCGCGAGGCAGAGCGGCCTCCGGTGGCTACGGCGTCCAGCGCATCCGGAACGGGCCGCGAGCCAGGCCCAGCCGCCGAGGCACAATCGCCCGATGCGCCCGCCGCAGACCTCGACGCCGAAGCCGCAGACGACCCGGCGACACGCCGCCTGTGGGCACTGGTGCGCATGCTGACCTCGCGGCTGCCACCTGTCGCGACCGCCATCGTCGCCGTGTCGATCGCAGCGGCGATTGCGTTGACGGCATCCATCGTCTGGGGACTCGCGTCTCTTCCCATGATCTCGCAGACAAGCGCGAGCCGTCAGGTAGCCACTCTCGAGATCGATGACGACGTTGCGATACCCGAGGGATTCTTCGGCACGACGTCGGAGCAGGCCATCGCCTACGAGTACTACGGGCTTCTGATGGCGCAATCG
Source organism: Microbacterium sp. UBA1097 (assembly GCF_002313585.1). Taxonomy (NCBI): domain Bacteria; kingdom Bacillati; phylum Actinomycetota; class Actinomycetes; order Micrococcales; family Microbacteriaceae; genus Microbacterium; species Microbacterium sp. UBA1097. The sequence goes on from NZ_DCBW01000043.1 coordinate 4,115, forward strand.
TCGGCCATGAGCCCGAACGGGGAGAGCGAGTGTCTTATTGGGCTGGACGAAGACGACCTGACTGCCGATGGTCAAGGCGTGAACGGGCCGTTCTACTACGGATGCCGGGCCGGGGCCTTCCCCGCGACGATCGAAGTTCCCTTGGATGACACAGCGCCGGAGCGCTTGCGCGCGCAGTTCCCCGAGGGCGGCGCGCTGCAGTTCGTTCTGCAGGGTGACCGGATCGGTGTCTTCTGGGACGGCGGCGCGACCGCGGCCTAGCTTCCGGACGCGGGCGACACCGTCAGCGAGCACGGGTCATGCGAGCATGAAGCGATGACCGACGATGCCGCCGCTGAGCTGCAAGCGTTGCGCGCGCGAGCCTACGGTCCCGACGCCGACATCCTGCGCGACCCGGTCGCCTACGACCGACTGCAGGAACTCGAAGCGCAGCTGCGCAGCGAGCAGCGAGGGCCGGAGCGCAGCGGTGCGGTCCCAGGTACGTCGTCAGTGGCATCCAGCACCGAAGGGGGCGCCCCATCGTCCGCGGCAGCGGCGGCCGGCACCGGCGATCAGGAGTCCGCGGGCACGGCAGTCGCCCGGAGCACCGAACGGGCCAGCGAATCAGGTGCCCGCGCGGCTTGGTCGCCGCTCACCCGCGTGCCCCCGCTCGCGCGCGCCTTCTGGCTCATTTCGGTGATGGCGGTAGCGACGCTCGCCGCATCCGTCACCTGGGGCCTCGCCTCGATTCCGGTGATCTCCGAGGGCTCGGGAGCGCGACAGATTGCGGCGCTCGATCCCGACCCGTCAGCCACAGCCCTGCCGTTTGGGAACACCGACACACCCCCGGTGGGATTCCAGTTCGCGGGCTACACGCTGATCACGGCCACGAACTCGAGCGACGGCGTCGACAGCGAGCACCGCCGGACCCGGTCAACTGACGCCGTGAGCACCGAGCGCTGCAGCAAGTGCAGCAATCACCGGTCGCTGTGACGCGGTGAGCTTCTCGGCGGCAACGGCAGGTTGCATCCACTCGACACGATCGACCTCGGGAAAGCTCACCGTCCTCCCCGATCGCGGCGGCCACTCGAGCTCGAACTCCCCGAAGACCGGGCGCGAGATATCGAGCCCGGTGTCCTCAATGGCGAAGACGCTGATCGTCTTGCGTGATGCCGCGAAAGACCCGAGCTCGACCACAGGGCCATCCGGCGGATCGATCCCGAGCTCCTCGCGGAACTCGCGCCGCGCGGCCTGAAGTGGGGACTCCTCCGCCGGGTCGTATTCGCCCTTGGGGATCGTCCAGGCTCCGGCATCCTTGCGCTGCCAGAACGGTCCACCCATGTGGGCGATGAGTACCTCGAGGGCGCTCGAGCCACCCGACGCGGACACTACGAGGCGATACACCAGCAAGCCGGCGCTCGTTACCGGCATCAGCCGGCGCCGTCTCGGCGCCGCAGCGCCGCGCGAAGGCTCCGCACGAGCAGCAGCAGACCGCCCAGGCCGACGACACTGCCAAGGAACGGGAACAGGGGAACGTCCTCGGTCAGTTGCGGTCCGCCCGAGGAAATCGCCAGGGCGATGCCCGTGGCCAGCAGAGTCACACCGACGAGCGTGCTCGTCACCTGGCCGAGCATTCCCTCGATCCATCGCCGCTCACCCGCACCCTCGAACGAGCGAAGGCGCACCGAGAAGGTGCCCTGTTCGAGAGAGCGCGAAATGTTCTCCAGGCGCCGCGGCACGCGGCGCACCTGCTCCAGAGCGAGCACGAGCTGCGTCTGCGCCGACAGCGCTGCGGTACGCAGCGACAGCATGCTGCGGGCGAAGTGCGGTGCCCGCGTAAGCGCCTGACCGACCATGTCGTACCCCGGATACACCCGGCGGAGGCTCCCCTCGAGCGAGCCGAGAGTCCGGAATACCAGCAGCAGAGACGGGGGCATCGCCAGTCGGTGGTGGCGGAGGGTGTCGAGCAGAAGCCGGAAGACATCCTCGCCCGCGGGGGCGTTGCGAACCCGAGTGATGATCGCTCCGACATCACGCTGCAGCGCTGCCTGATCGGCGCCCGCCGGGTCGGGTTCGCACAGCAGCAGCACGATATCGGTGGCGGCCTGATCATCGTCGGCGGCGATCGCTGTCAGCAGCGGCACGAGAAGCCGCCGCATACTGGCCTCCAGCATGCCCACGGCGCCGAAATCGATCAGGGCTACCTCTCCGTCATCGCAGAGGATCAGGTTTCCCGGATGCAGGTCGGCGTGGAAGACCCCGCGCACGGCGATCTGCTCGAACACGGCATCCAGGACCCCGTCGGCGAGCGCGCGGGCTGCGCCCGGCTCCACCGCTCCCTCGGGGAGCTTGCCGAAGGGCACCCCCTCGATGCGCTCTTGCACGATCATTCGCTGGGTGCACAGATCCGGAAAGACCCGGGGAACCCGCAACGGCATCGCGTGCGTCTTCGCGATGGCGCCCCGCAGCATCTCGGCGTTGGCCACCTCGATGCGATAGTCGAGCTCCTCGGTGAGTGCGCGCGAGAACTCGGCGACAAGGGCGACGGCACCATAGTCGGCTGCCCACGCAGTGCGACGTTCGGCATCACGCGCGAGGCGCTCGAGGATGTCGAGATCGGTGGTGACTTGGGCGCGTGCGGAGGGCCGCTGGATCTTCACGACGACGCGCTCGCCCGACACCAGCGTCGCGGCGTGCACCTGGGCGACGGATGCCGCAGCCATCGGCTCCGACTCGATCTCTGCGAACACCTCGGTGATCGGCCGCCTGAGTTCGGCACGGATCGCCGCTTCGGCCTCCGGCCAGGGAATCGGGGTCGAGTCCATTTGCAGCGTCGAGAGCGCTTCGATGAGGTCTCGCGGCAGCACGTCCTCGCGCGTCGAGAGCACCTGGCCGAGTTTGACGAAGGTGACGCCGGCCTCGGCCAGGGCCGCCACCAGCGCCTGGGGCAACGCGTCTCGCGCGGCATCCGATCGGCCGCGGTACATTCCCAGGCCGTGCCGGGAGGCGATGGCAACGATCTGCGCGTATCGGCGGGCGCGATCGCGGCGACGGAACGCCTCCCGGACGATCGTCACCGGATTTCCGAGCGGGCGACTGGGCCAAAGGAACTCCAGGGTGACGAGGATGACGACGACGACGGCGAAGATCCAGCCGAGTACGAGGGCGACGAAGGCCACCACGATCGGGCTTTCGACGACGACGCGATCACCGTCGATGACGTCGGCCTGCTCGAACACCCACGCTGTCAGCGGAAGTGAGCCAAGGAACACCACGGCGGAGGTCACGAGAGCGCGAACCCATCCGATCTGGGCGTCGAGGAGTCGCCTGCTGACCCATGCGGACAGCGCAGCGAAGGCGGCAGTGAGCAGAAGGACAGCAAGCCAGATCGGCATGTCCCGATTGTGTCAGCAGCATGATCCGGGCGCACGAACTGCACCGAAACCCGGCCGCATAGCGCCACCGTCTACGCTGTCTCGCGACGCCGCCCTCTCACCAGACCCGGAAGGCCCCCATGGACGAGACCCCTGTTGCAGCCGCACCCGCCGGGCGCTTCGCCGGAGAGGAGCTTGCAGGCGGCATCCGCGTCTGGCGCGGCATCCGCTATGCCCAGGCCCCGACCGGCGACGCCCGCTGGCGCGACCCTGTTCCGGCCGAGCCGCTGGATGCCGGCGTGACGGTCGAGGTGACAAGCTTCGGGCCCGCCGCACCGCAGAAGGCGAATCCGGCCATGGACCTCGGGCCGGACCCGATCTTCGACGAGGACTGCCTCTTCCTGAACGTCTGGAGCGGGGCGGATGTTGATGCTCCGGCTCCGGTCATGGTGTGGCTGCACGGCGGGGCTTACACGTTCGGCTCCAGCAGCCAGCCGGTCTATGACGGCGAAGCCCTCGCGGGCCACGGCGTGGTCGTAGTGACGATCAACTACCGGATCGGCGCGCTCGGATTCCTCGATCTGTCGAGCAAGTCCACCCCGGAGCATCCCTTCGACGGAAACCTCGCCCTGAAGGACGTCATGCTGGCGTTGCGCTGGGTGCAGCGGAACATCGCAGCGTTCGGGGGCGACCCCGAGCGCGTGACCGTCTTCGGCGAGTCCGCGGGCGCGGGCCTCGTGACGACGCTGCTCGCCGTCCCGAGCGCTGCGGGGCTCTTCTCGCGCGCGATCGCCGAATCCTCGCCGGTCTCGAGCGTCTACGACGCGGCCCGGGCCGAGACCGTCACCGACCTGTTCTTGGCGGCGGTCGGTAATCCCGCCCCGGCAGATCTGCGAACGCTCCCGGTCGAGCAGATCGTCGAGGCCGGGATGACGGTGTTCGCCGAAGTCCCGGCGCAGCATCCAGGAACCATCGCATTCGGTCCCGTTATCGACGGCGACCTGCTGCCCGAGGCGCCGGCGACAGTCCTTGCCGAGGGGCGTGGTCTGCCGGTACCGCTGTTGATCGGCACAAACAAGGACGAGGCATCCCTCTTCCGGATGATGAAGTCACCGCTCATGCCCATCCGCGAGGAGCAGATCGAGCAGATGCTCGCCGAACTCGGCACCGAACGCCCCGGTATCGACCTGCCGTCGATGGCGCAGGTGCTCTCAGCGTACGAGGGCGTTCGTCACCACGCGGTCGGGCTGGGAATCGCCCGTGACATCGGATTCCGGATGCCGACGCTCTGGGCCGTCGAGGGCCATTCCCGCGTCGCGCCGGTCTGGCTCTACCGCTTTGACCACGCGACGCCGATGCTGCACCTGCTGCGCATCGGCGCAACGCACGCGACCGAGCTCCCCTACGTATGGGGCACGTTCGGCCGCCGCGCGCACGACATCAGCTTCCGACTCGGCGGCCGCCATGAGGCCGAACGGATCTCGGCGAGAATGCAGCAACGATGGACGGCGTTCGCCACGGGGGAGGCCCCGAACGCCGACGGCGCCGTGGAGTGGCCGGCATTCGATGTCGATACCCGCGCAACGCTCGTGATCGAGGCCGCGGACCGTGTGGTCCCCGACCTCGATCACGAGTTGCGCACCGGCTGGGGAGACGAGGTTCTCGCCTTCCCCTGAGCCGTGGCGCCCTTACGGGCGGGACGGTGCCAGACGTCGCGCCCTCACGGGCGGGACGGTGCCAGACGTCGCGCCCTCACGGGCGGGACGGTGCCAGACGTCGCGCCCTTATGGGCGGGACGGTGGCGAGGACTCTTCGGTGAGTGCCGGATCGGTCTCGGCCACCGAGCCGAGAGCGGCGTCGATCGCCGCCATCGTGTCGGCATCCAGCGTCACGCCTGACGCCTTCACGGTGTCGTCGAGCTGCTCGGGACGCGAAGCGCCGACGAGAGCCGCCGACACGTTGGGGTTCTGAAGCACCCACGCGATCGCGAGCTGCGGCAGTGTCAGACCCGCCTGCTCCGCGACCGGATGCAGCTTCTGCACTGCGCTGAGCACGTCATCCGTCATGAACCGCTTGATGAACCCGGCACCGCTCTTCTCATCCGTTGCCCGCGAACCGGCGGGAGCCGGCTGACCGGGCAGGTACTTGCCGCTGAGCACACCCTGCGCCATCGGCGACCAGACGATCTGCGAGATTCCGAGCTCCTCGGAGGTCGGAACGACCTTCCCCTCGATGACGCGCCACAGCGCCGAGTACTGGGGCTGGTTCGAAACGAGCTGGATGCCGAGGTCCCTGGCCAGCGCGTGCCCGGCGCGCAGCTGCTCGGCCGTCCACTCGCTCACGCCGATGTAGAGCGCCTTGCCCTGCCGGACGATGTCGGCAAAGGCCTGCATCGTCTCTTCCAGCGGGGTTTCGTAGTCGTACCGGTGCGCCTGGTAGAGGTCGACGTAGTCGGTTCCGAGCCGCTCGAGCGAGCCGTGGATGCCGTCCATGATGTGCTTGCGCGACAGACCCGAGTCATTGGCGCCGCCCGGCCCGACGGGCCAGTAGACCTTGGTGAAGATCTCCAGCGACTCGCGGCGCTGACCCTTCAGCGCCTCGCCGAGAACCTGCTCCGCGACAGTGTTGGCATAGACGTCGGCTGTGTCAAAGCTCGTGATGCCGAGCTCCAGCGCCCGGTGCACCGTCGCGATCGCCGCGTCGTTCTCGACCTGCGAGCCGTGGGTGATCCAGTTGCCGTAGGTGATCTCCGTGACTTTGAAGCCGCTGTTGCCGAGATAGCGATAGTTGACCATTGCTCCACGCTATCGCCGCGCCGCGACAGCGGGGCCGGCCCGTGATGAGACGGCCTACCCTGAGGGCGTGGGCACCGAAGCAGTCGAAGCGACCATCAGCACGGGAAAACTTCGCGGGAGCGTGACGGACGGCATCCGTCGCTTCCTCGGCATCCCCTACGCCGCGCCTCCCTTCGGCTCGCGGCGATTCCGGCTGCCCGCGGCACCGGATGCCTGGGTCGGGGTGCGCGATGCGACGCAGTTCGGGCCCTCGGCACCGCAAACGCCCTACCGCGGCAGGATCGGAGAACTCCTGCCGAGCCTGACCAGCGACGGGACCAACGAAGACATCCTGACCGTCAACGTCTGGGCCCCGACGGACGCGACCGACCCGGCATCCGGGCCGCTGCCTGTCGTGCTCTGGATCCACGGCGGCGCGTTCGAGCGCGGCGGGAGTTCGATCGCCGGGTACGACGGGACGAGTTTTGCCCGGGGCGGCGTCGTGTTCGTCTCGGCGAACTACCGCCTCGGGTCCGAGGGTTTCTCGGTGCTCGAGGATGCCCCGCGCAATCTCGGCCTCGAAGACGTCGCTGCGGCCCTTCGCTGGACGCACGCTGAGATCGCGGCGTTCGGTGGAGACCCCTCGCGCATCACGGTCATGGGAGAGTCTGCCGGCGGGGCGCTGGTCGCCGCGCTCCTCTCCCGACCCGACACCGCGCCCCTCATCGCCGGCGCAATCATCGAGTCAGGGCCCCTGGATGCCGTCGACCCGAAGCGGGCGGGCCGGGTCACCCGCGCGCTCGCCAAACGGCTCGGCGTGCCGGCGACGCGCGAGGCGTTTGCCGCACTCTCTCCGGCCGAGCTGCTGGCGGCGCGAACGGCCCAGGCTGCCGGCAGCTCGCCGCTGCGGGGCGCACCCGGGTTCCTGCTGGCCCGCGACCCCGAGAGCCTCCCCGAATCCCCTCGCCAGGCACTCCCCACGGCCTCAGCCCCTATCCTCATCGGCACCAACACCGACGAGTACCGGCTCTGGTTCACGCCTGACGCGCTCGCGAAGATCTCCCCCTGGCAGGCCGCTCTGGGCCATCTCGCACTGAAAATCCCGCGGGCCGCGGTGCGGGCGTATCGCACGCAGTTCCCGGATGCCGGCACCGGGGAGCGGCTCGGGCAAGCGCTCACTGACTCGATGCTGCGAGCGCCGATGACCCAGGTGGCGGATCGCCGAACGGCGCCGACCTTCGTCTACGAGTTCGCCTGGCAGAGCCCGGTCGACGGCCTCGGCGCCGGGCACGCTCTCGAACTCGGCTTCGTCTTCGACGGCGTGGGCAATCCCGACAGCATCCGGATGGCCGGGGATGCGCCGCCGCAGCGCCTCGCGGATGAGATGCACGGCGCGTGGGTGCGGATGATCCGCGACGGCGACCCGGGATGGGAGCCGTTTGCCCCCGGCCGCCGCGTGCGCGTCTTCGATGTCGACTCGCGGACGCTGCCGCTCCCGCGCGCTGCGGCCGTGGACGCCTTCAGACCGGCATCCTGACGGGACTTACGAGACGGTCACGAGGCTGACGCCGCCGCCTGGTCGTCTTCGGTCGCAACCAGCTGCCCGCACGCCCCGTCGATCTCTTTGCCGCGGGTGTCGCGCAGGGTCGTCGGGATGCCGGCGGCATTCAGGCGGCGCACGAACTCGTTCTGCACGTGCGGTTCGGATGCCGTCCAGATGGACCCTGGCGTCGGATTGAGCGGAATCGGGTTCACGTGCACCCAGCCGCGCCCGCGCGCGTTGAGTTTGTCCGCCAGCAGGTCGGCCCGCCACGGATGGTCGTTCATGTCTTTGATGAGGGCGTACTCGATCGATACGCGCCGCCCGGTCCGCTCGAAGTATCCGCGGGCGGCATCCAGCGCCTCGTCGACCTTCCACCGCGAGTTCACGGGGATGAGTTCGTCGCGCAGTTCGTCGTCGGGAGCGTGCAGAGACAGGGCGAAGGTGACCGGGATGTCTTCGGCGGCAAGTTTGGTGATCGCGGGCACAAGTCCCACTGTCGACACCGTGATGCCACGAGCGCTCATGCCCATGCCGTGCTTCTTGTCGGTCATCACCCGAACCGCCTGCATGACACGGGCGTAGTTGGCAAGCGGCTCCCCCATCCCCATGAAGACGATGTTCGACACCCGCTCCAGCGACTGATCGGTGCTGCGCTTGCCGCCGAGCTCACCTCGGGCGATCGCTTGATTGGCGCGCACCACCTGGTCGACGATTTCGGCAGCCGACATGTTCCGGGTGAGCCCCGCCTGGCCGGTCGCGCAGAACGGGCAGTTCATTCCGCATCCGGCCTGGCTTGATACGCACAGGGTGATCCGACCCGGGTACCGCATGAGAACCGACTCGACGAGCGCACCGTCGTGCAGTTTCCAGAGGAACTTGATCGTGTCGCCCTTGTCGGTGTCGAGCCGGCGCACCTCAGTCAGCAGCGGCGGCAGCAGCCCCGCGACAAGTTCCTCACGACCGGATGCCGGCAGATCGGTCATCTCTGCCGGATCGCTCGTCCAGCGGGTCAGGTAATGGCGCTCAAGCTGACCGGCGCGAAAGCCCGGAAGACCGAGTTCCTTGGCCTTCTCGACGCGCTGTTCGGGAGTCAGATCGGCCAGGTGCACGGGAGGCTTGCCGCGCTTGGGGCTCGCGAACTGCAAGAGTGGCCGGCCCTCGGCATCCTTCTTCTGTTGCCATCCTTCGGTGGCAGGGCGCACCTGAGGCGCGCCGGAGGACGTGGGAGGGAGCGCGCGAGCCATGACTCCAGGGTAAGCGAGCGGATGCCGCGCGACCCTGCTCGACCGGCGAAGCCCTGTCGGCGCTGCGAAGCCTAGTCGGCGCTGTCAAGCCCTGCCCACGCAGGCTACTGCCCAGTACCGTGAGGTCGTGCCCCACGACGATCTCGAGATCCGCCCGATCACTCCCGACGACGCCGGCGAGGTGCTGACGTTGCAGCGCGCCGCCTTCGTGCAGGAGGCGATCATCTACGGCACCCCGCACATGCCCCCGTTGACACAGACACTGGAGGAGATATCCGCCGAACTGGTCGAGAACCTCGGCTGCGTCGCGCTGCGCGGACCCCGGATCGTCGGAGCCGTCCGCGCACAGCAGGACGGCGAGGTGCTGCTCATCGGGCGGCTCGCGATCGCACCCGATCAGCAGGGCGGGGGAATCGGCACGGCGCTGCTCGCAGCAGTCGAGCAGCGGGGGAAGGATGCCGGCGCCACGACAGCCGAACTGTTCACCGGGTCGCTGTCCGAGGCGAATCTGCGCCTGTACGAACGCGAAGGCTACGTCGAAAGCGAGCGCGTGCCGGGAGATGCCGGCATCGAGCAGGTGTTCCTGCGCAAGACACTCGACTGATCAGTTGCGGCGAGGCCCCGAACCGCGCGTCAGTCGAGGAAGATGTCGGGGAACAGCTGATCGTCCGGGGTGCCAGGAACGGCCGCGTAGCGTGAGAAGTCAGTGACACCCGCAGCCTCGAGCACGTCTTCGACGATCAGTGTCTGGCCGGTGTAGTCCCGCGAGGGTTTCGTGACCACCTCGTACGCGGCATCCGCGTAGATCTCGGGGGTGCGACTGACCTTCATCATCTGGTCGCCGCCGAGCGCGAACTGCACGGCCGCTGTCGCGATCGTGGTACGGGGCCAGAGCGTGTTGGCCGCGATGCCATCCTTCGCGAACTCGGCGCCGATACCGAGGGTCGCCATCGTCATCCCGTACTTTGCGAGCGTGTAGCCGGTGTGCCCGCCAAGCCACCGCGGCGAGAGGTTCAGGGGCGGCGACAGCGACAGGATGTGCGGGTTCTCTGCCTCGCGCAGGATCGGGACAGCCGCTCGCGAGAGCATGAACGTGCCGCGCACATTCACGCCCTGCATCAGGTCGTACTTCTTGGCGGAAAGATCGAGCGAGCCCGACAGGTCGATCACGCTCGCGTTGTTGATCACGACGTCGATTCCCCCGAACTCGCCCTGGGTCTTGAGCACCGCCGCGGTGACATCGTCATCGTTGCGCACGTCACCCACGATCGGCAGCGCACTCCCGCCCGCCGCCTCGATCGCCTCGGCCGCGGTGTGAACGGTGCCCTCGAGCTTCGGATGCGGGGTGTCGGTCTTCGCGAGGATGGCGATGTTCGCTCCGTCGGCCGCACAGCGCAGCGCGATCGCAAGCCCGATCCCGCGGCTACCGCCGGAGAGCAGAACGGTCTTTCCGGCAAGCTTCTTCTCGGTCACGCGAGGTCCTTTCGGGTGTCGCTCTTCTGGGTACGGGATGCCGCAGCGAACGCGGCGATTCGCGTCCGAGCGTCGTGGGTGCCGAATCGTTCCCCGATCGTCTGCGCCTCGTCTTCGAGGTTCTGGGCGAACGCGCGGCCCGCGCCTGAGCGCACGAGTCGCTTCGCTTCACCGAAGGCCACAACAGCACCCGACTGCCAGAAATCAGCAACCTCCCGTGCGCGCGCAGCAACCTGATCGGCCGGAACAACCTCGTTCACCAGACCCCACTCGAGAGCTTCGGCGGCAGTGAGGCTCCGATCCTGCAGCAGCATCGTCAGTGCACGGCGCTGGCCGATTGCGGCGGGGAGCAGTGTCGAGACACCAAGGTCGGGGGTGAGCCCGATGTTGGCGTACTTGCTCACGAAGCGGGCCGCTTCAGAGGCGACGATGTAGTCGGCGCACAGCATCAGCCCGAGACCGCCGCCGGCGACAGCGCCCTGCACGGACGCCACGATCGGGGTCGACGAGCACACCAGCGTGAGGATCCCCTCGTGGATGACTCTCGCCATCGCCGTGACGGCGTCACCGGCACTCCCGTCGCCGGGGTCAGCCTCCGACATCGCCACCACGTCGCCGCCGGCGCAGAACGCCGGACCCGCGGCATCCAGCAAAATCGCCGTCACGGTGGGATCGCCGGTGAGTTCGACCGCCACATCCCGCCAGCGGCGACCCATCTCGAAGTCCACGGCGTTCAGGCGCGCGGGACGGTTCAAGGTGACGTGCGCGAGGCCGTCCTCGACCTCGACCAGGATGGAATCGCTCATCTCGGCCTCCTTCAGCAGTGAGGGTGCGGCCAGACGGCGTTCCCCTTCGAAACCTCCCGTCACTCTACTCTGGCCACCATCGCGCGCGAGCCCGCGTTTCACGATCCGTGGCACTGCGTCCCATCGGTGGTCGATGCCGGCGGCAACCGCGAGACCCTTCCCGAGCGCACCGGCGGTAGGGTTGCGGCGTGAGCGGAGAACGGCGGCGCAGCTACTCCATTGGGGTAGCGCTCGACTGGTTCTTCTTCGTGTTCGCCGGGGTATCGGCGCTCTGGCTCGCCTACCTGAGCTTGACCGAATCGTTCCGCGTCGGGTGGTGGGGCGTGCTCGTCGCTATCGCGTTCTGGGCCCTGCTTGCGTACCTGGTGCTGCCACGCATCCACCGCATCCTCACGACGATCTACGTGCCGGGCTACTTCATCGGACGCACCCGAACGAGCGACGGCCTGCTCGGCGATCCGGTCAACCTTGCCTTCATGGGTGAAGAGGCTGCGCTGCACGAGGCGATGGAGCGGGCCGGCTGGACCCTCGCCGATCCGGTCACGCTGCGGTCATCCGTCCGGATCGTCACCTCAACGCTCACCCGTCGCAGCTATCACCAAGCCCCCGTCAGTCCGCTGTTCCTCTTCGGCCGGATGCAGGACTTCGCCTACCAGCAGGAGGTCGACGGCAACCCCGCGCAGCGTCACCACGTCAGGTTCTGGCGGTGCCCCGACGACTGGCCACTCCCCGGCGGCCGCCGAGTCGAATGGCTCGCGGCGGGAACCTTCGACAGCTCCGTCGGCTTGTCGCTGTTCACGCTCCAGGTCACACACCGCATCGATGCCGACACGGATGTCGAACGCGACCACATCGTCAGTTCGCTGCTTGCGGCAGACCCCGGCATCCGTGTCGAGGTGATCGAGGACTTCTCGACGAGCTACCACGCTCGTAACGGCGGCGGTGACTCGATCCGCACCGACGGAGACCTGCCGATCCTGGATCTGCGGCCGGTGGCGGTAGCCGAGGCCGCCACTACCGACGCCGCAACCGATATGACCGATGCCTCCCTCTCGGCCTCTGGCGTCCAGGAGGTCGCGACGGTAGCGGCAGTGACCGCGACGGAGGCTCCACAGAACCTGCCGCGTAAACGCGTAGCTTTCGAACCGCCGACGACGCTGTTCGCCCCGCTCACCCGGGACCCCGGCATGCGCCGCCCTGCGACGATCACGACGGGGACACTCCTTCTGTTGTTGCGGGTGCTCGCCGGCATCCTGTTGATCATTGGCCTGTGGGCGGAGTGGCCCGACGTGATGGACAGCTCCGACCTGGCCGTCAGCGGCGATGTACTCACGGCGGAGGAAGAACAATTCGCGCTCTGGATCGTGATCGCCCTGATGGGCGTGAGCCTCGCGGTTCAGGTGAGCGTGCTGCTCTCGCTGTGGTGGGGACGCAACTGGGCTCGTCTGGTCGTCATGGTCTTCGCGGTCGTCTCGATATCGACGGCGTTCACGACGTGGTTCCTGCGGGAGCAGGAGATCACCCTGCGAACGTCGCTCCTGGCTGTCGGTCTCGATGTCTTGATCCTGCTGGCGCTCTCAAGCCGCAGCGCGGCTGCCTATTCCCGCCGCCGCGAACGACGCGACGCCGGGCGTGCTGACTCGATTAGCGCGGCGCCATCCGGATAGCTCCGTCGAGCCGGATCGTCTCCCCGTTGAGATAACCGTTCTCGACGATGCTCATCGCGAGCGCCGCGTACTCCTGCGGCCGCCCCAGACGCGCCGGGTACGGCACCTGCTGACCGAGCGAATCCTGCGCCGCCTTCGGCAGGGCGGCGAGCATCGGAGTCTCCATGATCCCGGGAGCGATCGTGACGACGCGGATCGCGTGCCGGGCAAGCTCCCGCGCGATCGGCAGCGTCATGGCGTGCACCCCGCCCTTGCTGGCGGCGTACCCCGGCTGGCCGATCTGGCCGTCGAAGGCAGCGACACTGGCGGTGTTGATGATCACGCCCCGGTCGCCGGACTCGGCATCCGGTTCTGTTCGGGCGATCACTGCCGCGGCATGCGCGAGCACCGTGTACGTCCCGACCAGGTTGATGCGGACGATCCGCTCGAACGCGGCGATCGACGAGGGCTCTCCATCCCGATCGAGCACCTTGGCGGGGGGCGCGATGCCTGCACAGTTCACGACGACCCGAAGCGGGCCGGATGCCGCAGCGACCGCGACCGCGTCGCGCACGGCCTCGGAATCCGTGACATCCGCCGGAGCAAAGGTGCCGCCGAGGCGTGCCGCGATGTCTGCGCCGGGCGAGCCGGGCAGGTCGATGATCGTGACCAGCGCCCCGGCAGCGGCGAGCCGCTCCGCCGTCGCCAACCCCAGACCGCTCGCTCCGCCGGTGACGAGAGCTGCAGCACCACTGACCTTCATCCGACTCTCCTTCGTGTCGCGCCCCAGGCTACCCCCGAGGTGACTGCGGTTCAGGACGGGCCGAGGATGAAGTTCCACGAGCCGGTGAGGACGGCGGCGGTGACGGCGACCGCGGCGATTGCCGCACCGAGGAGTACCAGCAACCACTCAGCCAGTCCGAACCGGGACTCGCGCGCCCACGTGCGCGGGCCGGGCGCCCCGAAGCCGCGGGCCTCCATCGCGACAGCGAGCTTGGTGCCCCGGCGGATGGAGAGCACGAGCAGCGCGAAAGCCATTCCGAGGAACCGACGGATACGGCCGCGGTCGGCCACACCGCGCGAGCGACGCGCGAGCTCGAGCGCACGCCAGTCATCGACGAACAGTCCGACCATCCGCAGACCGGCGAGCCCGCCGAGGACGAACCGGGCCGGGAGTCGAAGCACCTGCGCGAGCCCGTCGGCAAGATCGGTCGGGTCAACGGTGGCGAACAGAACGACCGACGGCAGCGCTATCGCGAGCACCCGAAGCATCGTGGCAAGCGCCAGAGTCAGCGATCCCTCGCTGACCCGCACCACGAACCACTCCAGGAAGATCACTCCACTCGCCTGGCCGTACAGCGCGATCGTCACGCCGGTGAGCGGCGCAAGCAGCCACACGATCCACGTGCGCCGCCAGAAACGACTCCAGCCGAGGCCAGCGAAAGGGAACAGAGCGAGTTCAATCGCCAGCGCGACCCCGGCCGACACCGCATCCAGGGTCAGCACCAGCGGAATCGTCAGCACGACGATCGCCAGCAGCTTGGCGACCGGGTTCAGCTGCGCAATCCGTGAGGGCGCGCCGGTGTGGACATCGATCACGACGAACCACCCAGCACGAAACGGTCGGCATCCAACGCATCGGCAACCTCGAAATCGTGCGTGATCGTTACGACCGCCGATCCCTCGTCACGAACCCGGCCGAGCAGCGCGACCAGTTCTGCCCAGGTCCGGGCATCCTGCCCGAAGGTGGGTTCATCGAGCACGAGCACCCGAGGCCGGGTCGCGAGGGCCGCGGCGACCGTGAGTCGCCGTTTCTCGCCCCCCGAGAGCGTGTAAGGGTTCGCCTCGGCGAGCTTGTCCAATCGCAAACGGTGCAGCAGCTCATCGACCCGCGCGGTGATCTCCGAATCCGCGAGGCCCAGCGCGCGCGGCCCGACCTCGAGCTCGCCGCGAACAGTCCGTGCGAGCAACTGGTGTTCGGGGTCCTGAAACACCATGCCGAGGCGCGTCAGCAGCGCGCGCGAGGACCACTCGTGAGGATGACCGCGCTCCCCCGCCGCGAGCGCTGGCGACGCCACAACCGAGCCCGCGGCAGGCGGGATCAGACCGGCAAGGGTCAACCCGAGGGTCGATTTGCCGGCACCGTTCGGCCCGGTGATCGCCGTCACACCCGCTTCGACGATGTCGAGCCGCGGGACCTCGGCAACCGGCCGACCCGGCACCCGAGCGACGACCAGATCGTGGGCCGACACCAGAACCGAACCCCGAGCGTGTAGGGCGCGCGGGGGCCACGCCGGGCGATGGCCGGGGACCCAGACGCCGGCCGCGGCGAGATCGGCGCCTCGGTCGCGCAGCACCGCGTCCGGCGAGCCGTCGGCGACGACGACGCCAGCCTCGAGGACCACGACCCGATCGACCAGCGACTCCCAGGCCGCTACCCGATGCTCGACGACAACGAGGGTGGCTCCCGTTTGGTCGACGACGCGGGCGACGGCATCCCGCACCTGCTCGACGCCGTCGGGGTCGAGATTGGCCGTCGGTTCGTCCAGGATGATGAGCCCCGGCCGCATCGCGACGATGGCGGCGAGCGCCAGCCGCTGCTTCTGCCCTCCCGACAGAGCGGTCGTCGAGTGATCCAGCGGCACGTCAAGTCCCACCAGGTCGAGGGCCTCGCGCACGCGCGACCAGATCTCTTCGCGGGGGACGCCGAGGTTCTCGCAACCGAACGCGACCTCATCGCCGACCCGCGCGAGCACGACTTGAGAGTCGGGGTCCTGCAAGACCAGACCGGCACTGCCCCGCGCCGCACTCGGTGGGGACCCGTCGAGGCGAACTGAGCCTTCGCTCTCGCCCTCGTCTGTGCCGAGCACTCCGGCGATCGCTCTCACAAGCGTCGACTTGCCCGACCCCGATGCTCCCAGCAGCAGCACTCTCTCGCCGGCACTGATCTGCAAATCGATATCGCGTAGCGCCCACGCCCGTCGACTGCCGTGCCGCCAGCCCCAGCCGTCGATGCTGACAGCAACGGGACGAGGGCTGGGCGGAGGAGTCCGAGAAGACTGCGCCGTCACGTCAGACGCGCTGCCGGACTTCACGCCCGGCAGGGAAGGCATCGAGCGCGCCCGTCGCGGCAAGCGCCCGCACCAACAACCACGAGAGCAGACCCGCGATCACCGCACCCGAGATGACAGTGCTGATCAGGTAGACGATCGTGAAGGTCACGTCGGCTCCCGCGTACCAGAGGATCAGATTGTTGATGCCGCCGGCCAGCGCGGCGCCGGCTCCGGCGAGGATGGCGACCGGAAGCGTCCAGACGCGGTAAGCGAAGATCAGGAAGATGATCTCGGCGCCGAGCCCCTGCACGAAGCCGGCCTCGAGCGTCAGGAACCCGCCCCACTGATTGCCGACCAGCGCCGAGACGACGGCAGCGAGCAGCTCGGTGTAGATCGCGGCACCCGGCTTGCGGATGACGAGAGCGCCCAGGACTCCGGCGAACAGCCACGGTCCGTCAAGCAGACCCTGCAGGCCCGGCAGCAGCGGCTCGAGCAGCGTGCTCGGGCCGACGTAACCGACGTTCCAGGCCAGGAAGATCAGGCCGGATGCCACACCGATGACGCTGGCGACGACGATGTCGACGATCCGCCAACGGAACCGGCGCGTGGTCGCTGTGGGGGTGGACGACGAAACAGACATTGTTCTCCTTCCTGCGCTGGCATGACCCAGATCAGGTTCGACGGTCGAAGCGTGGATTCGCTTCCTCTCAGCCCGGCACACCGGACTCCCGTGGTTCGTGGTGCCGAGTATACGCGCCAGGTACGGATAATCTGGGCGGGATGACTGACACGGAGGCGCCGACCGCCCCCGACCCGACCGACGCCGACCAGGCTTCGAGTGCGGCCGCGGGGGGAGCGGTGGAGCGCGCCGACACTGCAGCACTGCAGTGGGCTCGCCCTGCTAGCGCACCTGCCGCGCGCCGGATGCACGACGACCCGGACCAGGGCGACCTCCTGGACGGGATGCCGCGCCGCTCGCTGCTGCGCGGAACCGTCATCGGTCCGACGCTCATCGTGCTCGCTGTCGTCGCGGCATACGCCGCGGTAACCCTGCTCTGGCCGTTGACAGCGGTGATGCCGACGGCGCAGTCCGTCGATGTGGCGCCGCTCACGGCATCCGCTGCGGCTCCTGCCTGGCCCGCCGAGGGTTCGGCTGCAGTCGCCGTCGACGGGTTCGAGTCGACGTCTCCCGAGGGCACGCTGGCCTCGACGACGGATGCGGCGCCGCTGGCGAGCATCACGAAGCTCGTGACCGCGCTCATGGTGCTCGACCGTCAGCCACTCGCGCTCGGCGAGACCGGCCCGGAGTACGCGTTCACCTCGCGCGATCGCTCCACCTACTGGAACTACCGCGGGCGCGGCGAGTCGGCGCTCGACGTCCCTGTCGGCGGGTCCCTCACCGAATACCAGATGCTGCAGGGGCTACTGATCGGCTCTGCGAACAACTATGCGGCCCGCCTGGCCGACCAGTTCTGGCCGACGGACGAGGTCTTCGAGAGCGCCGCAGCCGATTGGCTGAGAACCCACGGAATCAGCGGCATCACGGTCGTGGAGCCATCGGGTATCGACTCCGACAACATCGGCACCCCCGCTGGTGTGATCGCGCTCGGCCGCAAGGCTCTTGAGAATCCGGTGATCGCCGAGATCGTCGCGACGCCGATGGTGGACCTGCCCGGCGCCGGTGGGGTCACGAACACGAACGATCTGCTGGCAGATCCGGGCGTCGTTGGCATCAAGACGGGTTCGCTCTTCGTCAACGGCCGCGAGGTCGACGACCTGGCCACCGCGCGTGACCTCACGATCGGCGACACGACGGTCCGCACCTATGCGACGGTCCTGGCCCAGCCGAGCGACGAGCTGCGCGACAGCTCGGCCCGGGCTCTTCTCGCTCAGCTCGAGGCGGAGCTGACGACCCCGTATGTCATCCCGGCCGGGACGGTCGTGGGGAGCGTCGAGACCGCGTGGGGATCGAACCCGGAGATCCGCACCACCGCGGATGCCGCGGTCATCCTCTGGAACGGCGCGGCGTCGAGTTCGTCATCAACGCTCACTGTCGACGAATGGGAAGCCGGGTCACCGGCGGGCACCTTCACCCTCACCGGTCCGGTGAACTCGACCACCGTTGAAGCTGCGGTCTCCGCCGAGATCGAGCAGCCCTCACCGTGGTGGCGGTTGACGCATCCGCTGCAGCTTTTCGGCCTGATCGACTGACCGACGCGACGTCGCTCGAGGTGTCTCAGCCCCAGAGGGGCGTCGGCGGCGTGAACCCGTAAGCCTGATCGAGAAGGTCGGCGGGAAGCTCCTGGCCGGGGGCGGGGTTCCAGCGCGGTGAGCGGTCTTTGTCGACGAGTTGCGCGCGAATGCCCTCCACGAGATCGGGCTGCGTCGTCCCGAACCACAGCACAAGCCCGTACTCCTGGGCAAGCGTCGCCCGCAGGTCGGGGAGCTTGCGCGCGCGTCGGACCGCCTCGAGCGTCACCGCGAGCGCTGTGGGCGGAAGCGTCCCGAGGTGCCCAGCGGTCTCGCGCGCGGCATCCTCGGGCCGTCCGCGCAGTGCGTCGACGATCTGGGCGACGGTCGGCTGGGCGAACGCGACGTCGATCCACTCCAGCTCACCGGTCAGGGTTCCGGGAGCTGGATCTGTCGCGACGGCCTGGATCGCACTGTCGAGGTCGACCCTATCCTCGAGCGCCGACAGCAGGCCTTCGAGCCGCACGCTCGGGACGTGGTGGTCGGCAAGGCCCGCCGCTATGGCGTCGGCCGGCCCGACGGTGTTGCCGGTGAGCGCCAGGTACTCGCCGACCCGCCCGGGGGCACGGCCGAGCAGCCAGGATCCGCCGACATCCGGCGTGAAGCCGATCCGCGTTTCGGGCATCGCGAGCATCGATCGCTCGGTGACGATGCGGTGCGAGGCATGGCCGGCAAGACCGATTCCACCGCCCATCGTGATCCCGTCGGCGAACGCGACGATCGGATGCCGATACTCCGCGATCCGGGCGTTGAGGGCGTACTCGGCGCGGAAGAAGGCCTCGACCTGCTCGGGATGATCGCCGATCAGCGTCTCGTACAGCCCGCGAACATCGCCCCCGGCGCAGAACCCGCGATCGCCGCCGCCGCGCAGAACGACAGCTCGGATGCTGTCGTCCCGCTCCCACCGCTCAAGAGCCGCGGCAAGCACCTCGACCATCTCGAGATCGAGGGCGTTCAGCGCCCGCGGTCGTTGCAGGGTCAGGATGCCGATCTCGCCGCGCTGCTCGATCTCAACCGTCGGTGTACTCTCCACGGTCCCACGGTAGCGAGGGACCGCCACGGAGGGGGGTCTTCGACCGCCCTCGGGCGTGGTGCCGCATCCGTAAGGGCTGCGTCGGCCAAACTGGTGCGCAATCCACACCCAGGGAGGGGCTCGTCATGCCCGACGGACAGGTTCTGGAGTTCGCGGGGCTTACCAAGCGCTTCGGGACGATCTCGGCAGTCGCCGACCTCACGTGCAGCATCCAGCCGGGGCGCATCACGGCGTTTCTCGGACCCAATGGGGCCGGCAAGACCACGACGCTGCGGATGCTGCTGGGTCTGATCCGTCCCACCTCCGGCTCGGCGACCATCGGCGGTCGCCGCTACGACGAACTCACCCATCCCCTGCACACGGTCGGTGCGGTTCTCGAGGCGACCGGGTTTCATCCTGGCCGCACGGGAGCAGCCCATCTCACGGTGTATGCACAAGCTGCCGGCATCCCGCGTTCGCGCGTCGATGAGGTACTGGAGCTGGTCGGACTCTCGCACGCTGCGGGACGCAAGGTCGGCGGCTACTCCCTCGGGATGCGCCAGCGGCTCGGGGTTGCGTTCGCGCTGCTCGGTGACCCCGGCGTGCTCGTGCTCGACGAGCCCACCAATGGCCTCGATCCCGAAGGCATCCGCTGGATGCGGTCGTTCCTGCGGACTCTGGCCGGCGAGGGGCGGACGATCCTGGTGTCGTCTCACCTTCTCGCCGAAGTGCAGCAGACGGTGGATGCCGCGCTCATCATCTCGGGCGGACGCCTCGTCTTCGAGGGGTCGCTCGCCGACCTCGCGTACCAGGAGGTTCCGGTCACCCTCGTCGACTCTCCCGACCGCGGCGCACTCGTCACGGCGCTGGAGGCTGCGGGTGTTCCGCTCGAAATCCTGCGCACCGGCATCCAGGTGGAGGGCCTCGACGCCGCTCGTGTGGGCGCGATCGCTGCCTCTGCCGGCATCGCCCTCTCGGCACTGACCGACCGGGGGCCGGCCCTCGAAGAGATCTTCCTCGAGTACGTCAACGGAACGAGGCCGCCGCGGCTGCTGACGGACGAGCCTCAGCCAGAGGTCCCGATCGAGACCGAGGAGCAGCCTGAGGTCACGACGGCGTCGGATTCCGAGGCCGATACGCCCGTCGGTGCGTCAGCCGACGAGGAAGGGGCGAACCGATGACCGTCGCCACCGTTACCCGGTCGGAGTTCACCAAGTTCTTTTCGACATCCCTGTGGTGGGTGTTGGGGCTCGTGCTCGTGGTCTACATCGCCTCCACGGCAGGCGCGCTTGCGTTCGTGTTCGGGGCCGTCAGCAACGGAACCCTTCCTGGAGACGGTGCGCCGGTCCCGACCGAGGGCGTCGCCCCCCTGCTGTATTCGCTGGCGGCGAGCGTCGGCTATGTCATCCCGCTCATCCTGGGCACCCTCATCGTTACGACCGAGTTCCGGCACAAGACTCTGACGGCAACGTTCCTTGCAACCCCCCGCCGCGGCACCGTCCTGTGGGCGAAGATCGTCGCGGGCATTGTGGTCGGCGTGGGCTTCGGGATCGTCGGCGCGCTGTCATCGGTCGGGCCCGCGGCGGGGTTTCTCACGGTGTTCGGTATCGATACCGACTTGGGAGCCGGGTCGACCTGGGCGCTCATCGCCCGGGTCGTGCTCGCGCTGACGATCTGGGTGGTCGTCGGGATCGGGGTCGGCACGCTGGTGCGCAACCAGGTAGCCGCCGTCGTCGGAGTGCTTGTCTTCACGCAGTTCCTCGAACCGATCGCCCGCACGGCAGGCGCGTTCGTGGAGGGACTCGACACCGTCACGAACTACCTGCCGGGCGCGGCAAGCGATGCCCTCGTCGGAGCCAGCATCTTCCAGATGGCGGGCGCAGGAGCCAGCACGAGCGGACTCGAATGGTGGGCTGGCGGCGCCGTCCTGCTCGGCTACGCGCTTGTGCTGCTCGTGCTCGGCTACGCGCTCAACTGGCGCCGCGACGTCAGCTGACGAGGT
Organism: Microbacterium sp. UBA1097; assembly: GCF_002313585.1. Lineage (NCBI taxonomy): Bacteria > Bacillati > Actinomycetota > Actinomycetes > Micrococcales > Microbacteriaceae > Microbacterium > Microbacterium sp. UBA1097. The sequence goes on from NZ_DCBW01000043.1 coordinate 25,271, forward strand.
CGGCGACGTCTTCGGCTGGGCCCTCGACATCCAGCCGGAGCGCCTGGACCAGCGCCAGACCGTGTCGCGTCGTGAGCACGATGCGTTCGTAGTCCGGATGCTCCTCAAGGTCGATCACGACACCGGGCCGCCGCCCGCGCACCAGGACGAAATCCTCGCTGCCGGCTGACTTCCAGGTTCCCATGGCGACGACACCGCGCACATGCGTGCCGGGGCTCGGCACGCCGCGAAGCCAGGTCCACACGTCGTCGGTGAGCTGAACCTTTGCAATCGTGTCGCGCGGGAGGTCTACATTCTGCCGCCGGAATGCAAGCAGCCGCTCAGACCCCGACAACGCCACCTCCAGGTGGGCGGAGTCAAGCAGCAGGGTGACCATGAACCTAGTCTGCCAGCGGCGTTCGCGCCCTTACGGGGAGTTTGCTTACAAGCCCGCAACGATCCCTCTGCACCCTCCCTCCAACGGCAGACGCTCTGGCGCGATCGACAGCACGTGCACTCTCCGCGTCAACTGCTCCTTCGACAGCGACTGCAGCGTCCCGAGCGCCCAACCGGGAGCTCGAGCTCCTCCGCAGCCTCCACTGACTCCTGGTCCCTTGCCGGCATCCGATCATAGGTCGGCTCCACCGACCACGGAGATCTCCTTGCCGCCAAGGCCCAGGGAAATGTTCGGGAAGGGAAAGACCACAATGCTCGACCTCACAAGCGCCATCGACCAGCTGATCGTTGAAGCCGAAATCGCCGCACTACCCACCTGGGACGGCGCACCCCTGCACTACACCAGCGCCTACCACACCCCCGACGAACTCGCCGCAGCGCTCGAGCGTTGGCGAGCCGAACAAACACCCGGCACCTGGCGTCGATGCCACCTGTGGCGCCCTGCCCCCGCAGCCGGGGCACTCGACCTCGAGCACCACAACCTCACCACCTGGATCACAGACCTCCGCTGCGACCACCACGGCGCCGAGTATCACGCCTGCTCGTGCGTAGGCGAACTCCTCTACAAGAGCGTCTGCAGCGTCTGCTCCTGGCAAGCGATCACCGACGACGAGAACACCGCCGTCGAAGCCTGGCACGACCACGCCATGCCCGGATGGCGCGACCTCCCCACCCTGCCCAGCAAACTCCGCGGGCACATGGGCACCCGGAAAATGACCCCCGCGCTCGAAGCCTGGTTCGACGCGAACTACCCCGAGAACTTCCGCGTCCCCGGCGCACCCATCCTCACCGACCGGGGCGGCAGCGGCATGCGTCACGTCCCCGACTACAGCCCCTACGGCGGCTTCGACCTCAGCGACCACAACTGACCACACCACCCCGAACGGAGATCACCATGAGCACCCCCGAACCGCGCGCTCTCACCGAAGCCTGCAGCATGTGCCCCGAAACCCTCGTCGCCTTCACCGACACCGAACTCACCGAACAACTCAGCCTCCACGTCGCCCGCCACCACAACGGCGCCACCGCGGCCGTGGCAACCCCCGAACGCCCCACTATGACCGACGCGGTACGCATCCTCGCGGAAACCTGGTCAGTCGTCGCCCGCTGCGACGTCGAGGTCTTCGGTGGCCTCCAATACGTCGAAGCGCTCTCCATCGCCCAAGTCCTTCACGCAGGCGGCTACTCCAGCCTCGCCGGCGAAATCATCTACCGGTGGGCGCGTAACGACACTGATTGGGACGACCGCAACGACCCCCAGTTCGTCACCGAAGTCAACCGGTGGATCGCGCTCATCGAACCCGGCATCCTCGACCGGGAAAGCTCAGCATTCTGCCAGCACTACATCGACACCGGCCTCTACCTCACCGAAGGCGAGACCCTGTGACCGGCAATGCTCAGGTGCCCCAGAACCCCACCATCGCGGGGGAACTGGGGCACCCCCACGTCGGTGCCTGGATCAGCTGGGAAATCCCCAGCCCCAACCTGCTCCTCCCCGTCCGCATCCCACCCCGCGAAATCGCCTGGCTCGCCTTCGATGGCCACAAGATCAACATCGGCCTCTGGCCCGCCGACAACGAAGACGGCGACACGTTCGACGAGTTCTACCTCGAACCCGACCACCCCATCCGACTAACCGAGGCGCCCGAGGGCGACCCGGCGTGATGACAGCACCCGTAGCCGTCCCGCGGCCGAGCGCGACGGCTACGGCCGTATACAGCCAACAGTGAACGGATATGTCCTAGACTGGACGCAGCCCGCCCCCTGCTGGGGGGAAGGGAAGTAGAAGCCGGGACCCCCGCCGTTTGACGGGACCCGGCTTTCGCGCTGCTACAGCCGGATATCCACGATCGTGGTCGCGGAACGGATCGGCTCGAAGAACTGACTCCGGTTCGCGATCGACTCCCCGTACGCCCCGAGGGTCTGGTCAGCCACCCACAGCATCGGCTCACCACTGGGCAGCGCATGGAACACCCGCAGCGACCGACCCAGCGACTGCGCCCCGCGCATCCGCTCCACTGTCCGCATATCGGCGCCGTCCAGCGATCGACCTCGCGACTCGAGCGTGAGCCGAGTCACGCCTTGCCGCTCGAGCTCCCACAACATCCGCTGGATGCACAGCGCCCGCGCTCTCTCCTGCTTGCGGGGATTCACCGGCGCCCCCACCACGACCACGTGGTACGCATCGAACGCCGCGATGCTCGCGATCACCCGCGCCTGCTCGGCGCCCTCAAGATCACGCCAATGAAGCTTCGGCCCGCGAGTGTGCAGCTCCCGCATCCGCTCCCGCAGCTCGTCGCACCGACTGTCCTCAGCAACGACCACACCCAGCAGGTAGTGAGAGATCCCGCCAACCTCGCGCATGCTCTCATCGCCCCACGCTGACAGCTGAAGCGACTCCACGCCCACACGCTACCGGCCACACACGACACCCTCGAGGCCGCTCCCACCCCACCATGGATGCCCAGAACGCCCTAGATGTACCGGGCCATGAGGTTGGTGGCGGTGCGGGCCTTGTGAATGGGGAGGACCTCCGGGCTTAGTGGAGATATCTGACGTCTCTGCTGACCGGAGGTCCTCGATGTCCCACGCTAATGCGCGCCTGACTGTCCGTGGCAGGCTGCTGATCGTTGAACGTGCCCGCGCCGGGTGGAAGCAGGCGCATATCGCCTCGGCGATGGGGGTATCTCGTCGCTGTGTGAAGCGATGGCTTGACCGCTATCGGGCCGAGGGCGACGCCGGCCTTCATGACCGATCGTCGCGTCCGCACCATGTCGCGAACCGCACTGCGGACGAGGTCATCGCCACGGTCGTCGCGGTGCGGACAGCAGAGCGCCTGGGGCGTGACGAGGTCGCAGCCCGGACGGGAGTGCCGGCCCGGACCGTGTCGCGCATCATCGCTCGTGCGGGGCTTCCTCGCCTGGCCGAGTTGGATCCGATGACCGGGGAACGGATCCGTGCATCCAAGACCACCACGGTTCGTTACGAGCGCGAGCGGCCCGGGGAGCTCGTGCACATGGACGTGAAGAAGCTCGGCCGCATCCCCGACGGCGGTGGATGGCGGGCTCTCGGTCGCGACGTCGTCGACCGGCACCGAAACGTCAAGATCGGGTTCGACTATGTCCACTCGCTCGTCGACGACCACTCCCGGCTCGCGTACTCCGAAGTCCTCGGCGACGAGAAGGGACCCACCTGCGCCGCGTTCCTCGAACGTGCGATCGACTACTTCGCCGCGCACGGCATCCCCCGCATCGAGCGGCTGATCACCGACAACGCGTGGGCGTACAGATGGTCGTTGCGCGAGGTCTGCGTTGCGCACGGCATCCGGCAGAAGTTCATCAAACCGCATTGCCCCTGGCAGAACGGCAAGGTCGAGAGGTTCAACCGGACCCTGCAGACCGAATGGGCCTACCGGCAGCCCTTCACCTCGAACCAGCAGCGCACCGAAGCCCTTGACCCCTGGCTCGACCACTACAACACTGGACGACGCCACTCAGCCCTCGGAGGCAAACCCCCGATCAGCCGACTGCAACCAACGTCATGACCGGGTACACCTGATATGTAGTGCCTTGT